>JAVBYA010000129.1 GCA_030824295.1 Bacteroidota bacterium | reverse complement strand
ACGCCGCACGTATGTTCGAACCCTTCCAGGAAGAGGGGGAGACTGCCGCGCTGAGCACCGCGCTGGAACCACTGGTCCAGTTCAGCGGGATCGCTCGTCGGGAGTTTATCGTAGCCCTGTTCTTTGGCAAGATCGATGACCGTCTGCGGACGGACACCGCCGTCCAGATGGTCATGAAGGAGGACTTTGGGAATGGTGCGGATGAATTCTTTGGAGAGGGTCATAGGTACCTTTGGTAAGATTTATACAATCTACGATTTTCTTACAATCTTTTCTACTTTAATAACATTGGTCGGGCACGTTCTGGATGCCGAAAGATTGGCTTTGTATTCATTGTCATCAGCGATCGCCGTAACGATGCCGTTGACATCCTCGCCTTCTAAAAGGACGCTTTTACCGTCCTTTTTCGACATCCGCCACCGGCCCGGTGCGAGTTCCACACAGGCATTGCAGCCGATACACTTCTCTCTGAAATGGATGATCCGGATCATTCGGCCTGCACGAGCTCCCGCCTGGTGTTGTCCACCAACTTATAGAGAGCATCGGAAGGACGGATCAGTGTCCCGAGCGGGATCGTTACTTCGTCCCCTTTGCCTGCCTGTGAAACGGGAAGTCCGTTGACCCGGAGTTCCGAAACGACGGCGTGCACATATCCGGTGGTCGGTCCGGTGATGACGATCTCATCGCCGACCTGCAATTGGTTCGACTCCATCAAGAAATGTGCGATCTGCTGTTTGCTGAAGTAGTTGACCCCTTTGCCGAGATAGACCTTCCGTTTCGTGGCCAGGGATTCATCCGATTCACTCCATTCCCCCATGGTGCGGCCGAGATAGTATCCGTCCCAGAACCCGCGGTTGAAGACGGTGGAGAGTGCCTGCATCCATTGTTCCACCTTCTGAGGACCGTAGGTGCCGTCGTGGATGGCTTTGACCGCTTCTTTATAGCAGGTGGTCGTGGTGTGGACGTAGTCGGCTGAGCGGCCCCGTCCTTCGATCTTCAGTACGCTCACGCCGGCGCCGATGATCTTGTCCAGGAAGCCGATGGTGCAGAGGTCCTTGGCGGACATGATGTACTCATTATCGATCTCCAGTTCATACCCGGTCGCTTTATCCGTCACGATATAATCCCGCCGGCAGTTCTGGATGCACGCACCCCGGTTGGCGGAGGAGTAGTGTGTGTGGAGACTCATATAACACTTGCCTGAAACGGCCATGCAGAGGGCACCGTGTGCGAACACCTCCACCTGAACGAGTCTTCCGGACGGACCGCAGATGTTGCGGCGCCGGATGTCGGAGACGATATCCGCCACTTGTGACAGTGAGAGTTCGCGGGAGAGGACCATCACATCGGCAAAGGCGGAAAAGAACTCCACCGTCTCGATGTTCGTGATGTTCGTTTGGGTGGAGATATGGATCTCCATCCCGCGTTTCCTGGCATACATCATCACCGCATGGTCCGAAGCGATCACGGCGGTGATACCGTTCTCCTTCGCTGCATCCACGATGTTCCTCATCAGCTGCAGATCATGATCGTACAGGATGGTGTTGAGCGTGATGTACGACTTGGCATTGTGCCGGCCGCACAATGCCGCAATGGCAGGGAGGTCGTCCGTTGTGAAATTGTTGGAGGACTTCGCCCGCATATTCAGCTGCTCAACGCCGAAGTAGACCGAATCTGCGCCGGCATTGAGTGCGGCGGAGAGCGATTCCCGGGAACCGGCGGGGGACATGATCTCGATGGCTGGTTTCATATGTTCCAATATACGGAAATCGTATTTTTCTTTCGTCCAAAATGCCACGGTATTTTTTGGGTTGTTCCGGATGGAATCTTCCTCTACATTGGGATTCACACGATTTCCATTCACCGATCACAGCATTGTTATGGATACACTCGTCACCGGCTTACAATGGTATGTCGTCTTCCTCTTTTCGACCACACTGCATGAAGCGTCCCACGCGCTTGCCGCATGGAGACTCGGCGACAGCACGGCGTATGAAGGGGGACAGGTGACGCTCGACCCTCTTCCGCACATCCGGCGCGAACCGATCGGAACGGTCGTTGTGCCGATCCTCTCATTCGTATTGGGAGGGTGGATGATGGGATGGGCGAGCGTGCCGTACAATAAAGAGTGGGCCGTCTCGTATCCCAAACGGTCTGCCATCATGTCTGCAGCAGGTCCGGCTGCGAACCTGGCACTGGTCCTGCTTGCCGTCCTTCTGATCAGAACAGGGATCGCCGCGGAAGTACTCTTCCCGCCGGACCGGCTGACCTTTTCGCACATCGTTGAAGCGACCGAACCGGGGATGATGGAATCCGCCGCATCGATGCTGAGCCTTCTCTTCTCGCTGAATCTGCTGCTCTTCCTGTTCAATCTGCTGCCGGTCCCGCCGTTGGACGGAAGCGGCATCATACCGTTCTTCCTCTCCCATGAGACCGCGCAACGGTATCTGAATTTCCTCCACAATTCGCCCGCCGGTTTCTTTGGACTCTTCATTGCATGGAAGGTCTTCGGGTATCTTTACGATCCGATGCATCTCATCGCCGTCAATCTGCTCTATCCGGGATATAATTACCACTGACGGACCGGCCGGAAACAGTGATGCCATGACCGTCCGTCATGGCATCACTGTTCATTCGCAAGAGATTCACTACCGTCCTGTTTGGCTTATGCCAACGTTCCCACCGCCCGTTCCACATTGTTCAGGATCGTTCCGCTTCGGACCAATTCCAGAGCTTTCTGTATGTCGTCGTGCAGCACCCTGTCCTCCTCCAAATGCGGGATGAATGAACGAATGGTCCTGTACGCCGAACCGGTCCCTTTCCCGCATTTCAGCGGTGCATGGAAATCGATCCCCTGCGCCGCGGTCATCATCTCGATGGCGATCACCGTCTGTGCATTCTTCAGGATGCGCCAGCATTTCTGTGCGGCGATGGAACCCATGGAATTATGGTCCTCCTGATTGGCGGAGGTGGGGATGGAATCGACGCTGGCGGGGTGCGCCAATACTTTGTTCTCGGAGACGAGCGAGGCAGCGGTGTACTGAGCGATCATCAGACCGGAGTTGAGTCCGCCGTTCTTTGTAAGGAAGCGGGGGAGACGGCTCAGAGCGCCGTTCACCATCCGTTCGGTCCGCCGCTCGGAGATGTTCGCCAGTTCGGAGAGGGCGATGGAAGCGAAATCCATCGCTAGTGCCATCGGCTGTCCGTGGAAGTTGCCCCCTTCCAGATGTTCCTTCTCGTTCGGAAAGATGAGGGGATTATCGTTCGCGGAATTGATCTCGATGCTCACCTTGTCCGCCACGTACGAGAGTGCATCGCGCGACGCACCATGCACCTGCGGAGCGCAACGGAGGGAATACGCGTCCTGCACGCGGTCGTCGCCGTGACGGTGCGATTCGCGGATGCCGCTCCCTTTCATCAGGCGCAGCAGGTTGCGGGCGGCGTTCTGCTGACCGGTGTACGGACGGAGTGCATGGATGCGCGGGTCGAATGCTTTATCCGTCCCCTTGAGTGCTTCCACGCTCATGGCGCAGGCGATGTCGGAGAGTTTCGCGAGCTGCAGAGCTTCGTGTGTGATGAGCGATGCGAAGGCGGTCATCATCTGCGTTCCGTTGATGAGAGCGAGGCCTTCCTTTGCGGTGAGACGGAGCGGTTTCAGTTTCCGGGACGTCAGCAGCTGTTTGGCGGAACCGACCCTGCCGCTTCGGCTGTCGTAGATCCGTCCGTGTCCCATCATGGTCAGCACCATATGCGAGAGCTGCACCAGATCACCGCTGGAGCCGACGGAACCCTGCGACGGAACGACCGGGATGAGTCCGGCATTGAAGAAGGAGACGATGAACTGCACGGTGGAGGGACGGATACCGGAGAATCCTTTTGCGAGCGCGTTGATGCGCAGAAGCATCATCGCGCGGACCACCTCGTACGGCAGCGGGTCCCCCGCACCGGCCGCGTGGCTGACGATCAGATTCCGCTGGAGTGTCTCGATCTTGTCGAACGGGATGCGGACATTGGCGAACTCGCCGAACCCGGTGGTGACGCCGTAGATCACCTCATCGTTCTTCAGCCATTCTTCCACCAGCGCGCGCGACCGTTTCATGGCGGTGACGGCAGAAGGTGCGAGTCGGACCTTTTCCGTGAAGCTGGTAGCGGCGCCGTACAGCGCGCCGACCGTGAGAGTGCTGCCGTTCAGTGTTAACACCATACTTTTCCTTCGATGAAAATTCAATTCAACGGACCGCCGTGCGGATGAATTCTTCCAATCCGGAAACGATGGCAGCAGCGGTCTGTTTCCGGAAGTTCATATCGAGCAGTTTCATCTCATCCTCCGGATTGGAGAGGAAAGCGGTCTCGACGAGAACGTTCGGGAACTGGGTCGGTCCGCTCAGCGAGAAGTTGAAATTGCCGGTGACGCCCCATTCGCCGAGTCCGAGCGCGAGCATCTTTCGATACATGATGTCCGACAGATTCTTGAACCCGGGATAGCGGTAGTATGTGCTTGTTCCTTTCACCTGGTCCGGGTCGCCGCTCTCGCCGATGGAATTGCAGTGGATGCTCACCAACAGGTGGACGTTCCCGGCGAGCAATTTGTCAGCACGGTCGGTCATCATCACATTCTCGTCCGTTTCGCGCGTCATCACCGTCCGCACGCCTTTGGACTGCAGCAGTGCATTCAATTCTTTCGCTAAGGACAATGTGACATCCTTTTCAACGACGCCGGTCGCGCCTTTCGCACCTTCGCTGCCGATGCCGTGCCCGGCATCGATGCCGATGACGAGTCCGGCAAGAGGCTTCAGTGTATCGGTGACCGCCGGCGCGCGGCGGATCCGGATGCGCATCGATGTTCCTTCGTAGGAGATATCGTATCCCCAATGCTGCGCGGAGCGGAGCAGGATGGTCAGCTGGAACTGTTCCTCTGCGACCTGCGTGCTCTTCACCATCGTGATGCCGGAGGCGGAGAGCTGATGGGTGATCCAGTTCGTGTTGGACGAGGCGCCGTAGATGTTCACGACCACCGCCATCGGGTCGGTGAGTTGTTCGCTGGTGTACGGCAGTTTTTGTCCAACGGCAACGCGGACGACATCCTCCGTCTCCGAACCGGACACGGAGATGGAACCGGTGAGCGAGGTGGGGAGGGAAGTATTCACCGGCTGGAGGATCGCCTGGTCCTGCGGCAGCCATGCTTCCATCCCTGCGCCGAGTTTCACTCTATATTGGTTTCCCACTTTCCCTGTGACGATGACCCGGACCCCTTCGGTCAGAAAGCCGAGTTTTGCACCGCCCAGCCGGTCGCTGCCGAGTCCGGCGTTCAGGAACGGACGCCGACCGGTCACTTCCGCCACGCGGGGAAGCGAATCACGGATGATGGAGACCTTCCCCCGGGCCGCTGTATTCTCGCTGCTGAAGAAACTCTTTTTGATGCTGACGGTGACCGCGGCATCGGCGCATTCATCCTCTGCGGTAACGGTGTACTGTCCCACATACGTTCCTGTGCCGGCACCGTTCTTCGCCGTCTGTTCCCGCATCGGAATGCCGGAGCGGACGCCGTCGATATCGAACGTCGGCTTCTGTCCGGGCGACGCTTTCGCCCGTACCTCCAGCATGTCGCCGGCGGTGAGCCAGAGATCTTCGGCCGGGGAGGAGACATTGTCGATATAGATCTCATTCTCCGGATAGCTTTTCGGTACCGGTTTCCGGAAGACGACATCCTTATAGAGTGAATCCCCGTTGGAATTCTTTACGGCGATATGCAGCGTGGTCGTATCCGCCGTAAGATAGTGCAGCCCGACGAACGCTCCGGTCGGATAGACCTTCACTTCCTTATAATTGATGAACGCTTTGGAGGAAGGATTCGTCGATGCAGCGATTCGATGACGCGATGCACTATTATTGAGCGTATCCCGTTCGGGAAGGACGATCCGGAGGAAAAGGGAATCGGCGGATTGGGCAATGGAGACGACGGAGCAGAACAGGAACAGCGGAAGCAGATAGCGCACGTTGGGGGTCCTTCGGATGATGGGAGAATCAGCGTTGAAGCAATGTAGGGAGGAATGGGGGGAAGTTCAAGAACAGGGAGAGAAACTCTTTCGAACGCCGATGCTGAGCGTTATTGTACGAAGGAGCGGCTCAGGATGGCGAACACTTCCTGCGAAGGCTGATGGCGTTTCTCCATGGGAGGGAACTGAGTATCATACTCCTCTGCATCGGTCTTGCTGTATTCGAACACGCTGCTCTGATAGAATTTCCATCCCCGTGAGGACCGGAGAGTGTCGCTGAGAGGAAGCACCAGCAATGCGGTTGGGAATGCCCCCTCCGGCGAACCAATACCGAACGAACTCGATCCGATGAATCCGGATGACACATAGTTGGATGGATTACCGTAGATGATCACCGCGTGGTATCCTGCGGCTTTCACCAGAGGAAGCGTGTGACGGATGAGTGCGGAGCCGATGCCTTTGCGCTGGTATGCCGGAAGTACGCTGAGAGGTCCGAAGGTGACGGTCTCCAGCCGTTCAGCGCCGGTACCGATGAGCCGGGAGCGGGTGTACATGATGCTGCCCGCGATGGCGCCGTTCACTTCGGCGACGAAGTTGAGGTCGTGACAGAAATCGGGGTGTGAGCGCATGATATGCGCCAGATAATGTTCGTCGCAGCCGGGAACGTACAGATTCCAGAATGCAGCACGGATCAGTTCTTCGACCGTGCGGTGTTCGTGCGGTGCTTCCGGACGGATGGTGATGTCCATGGTGTCCCCCGGACGGCGGAGCGTCAGTAGATGACCTTATTGAGAGGGTACTCGATGATCCCTTCGGCGCCGGCACGCTTGAGCTGCGGGATGATGGCGCGGACGACCTTCTCTTCCAATATCGTTTCGATAGCGACCCATTCCTGATCGGAGAGCTGCGAGATGGTCGGTTTGCGCAGTGCGGGGATGAGTGCGATGACCTTCTCCAGATCGGCCTTCTTCAGGTTCATCTTCAGTCCCACGCGGGACCCGGCGTTGATGGCACCCTGCAGCAGCATGGCGAGGTTCTCGATCTTCTCCCGTTTCCACGGATCGTTCCAGCTCGCCGTATTGGCGATGAGCTTCGTGTTCGATTCCAGTACGACATCCACGATGCGGAGCTTGTTCGCGCGGAGCGAGCTTCCGGTCTCTGTTACTTCCACGATGGCGTCGACCAGGTCCGGCGTCTTCACTTCCGTAGCACCCCAGCTGAACTCCACTGCCGCATTCACGCCGTGCTTCTTCAGATAGGCTTTGGTGATGCTCACCACTTCCGTCGCGATGCGTTTCCCTTCCAGGTCCTTCACCGCCTGCACGGGAGAATCCTGGTGCACGGCAAGGACCCATTTCACTTTCCGCATGGACTGTTTGGAATAGATGAGGTCGCAGACACTCACCACTTCTACATCGTTCTCTACGATCCAGTCATGACCGGTGAGACCGGCATCGAACACGCCGTCCTGCACATACCGCGGGATCTCCTGCGCGCGGATGAGCATCCCTTCCAGTTCCTCATCATCCACAGAAGGGAAGTAGGAACGGGATGAAACGGAGAAATTGAATCCTGCTTTGGAGAGGAGCTGCAGCGTGGATTCCTGAAGGCTCCCTTTCGGGAGTCCGAACTTGATCTTGCTCATAGTGATCTCGAACGTAGGGTGACTGACGGCGGGACGGATCGTCCCGAATTTCCTGTCAGCGGATCGATGCGGCGAACAGATCCACGGACGGATAGAACAGAAAGTAGAGCCCCCACATCACCGCACCGACGGAGAGGGGAATGGAGAGATTGTCGTCCACGTTCCACGAACCGGCCTCCGCAACGGTGCCGATCAATGCGGCTGCACCGCCGATGAGATACTCACCGGTTCCCAATCCTGCTTTCGGTGTGAAATAGACGACGATCAGACCGGAGATGAAGAACGCCAGGCTTCCTTCGATGCTCTTCCCGAGGAACCGGCGGCGGCCGAACTGGCGGCCGATCAGCGCCGCGGCCGAATCCGAGATGATGAGTATCGGAAAGGCGGTCAGGACGATCAGTTTCGGGAAGAGCAGCACGCAGAGTGTAGCAGCAATGAGGACGTTCGTTGCGCCGTTAAGACGCTTCACGGAGTGGTCCTGTTCATGTTTGCGGAGCATGAACCGGAAGACCGTGTAGAACAGATCTGCGGTCGCCTGATGGTAATAGCGCAGCAGGTCCACGGTCAGGAACGCCAGCGTGACCGGCACCAGGATCGCCAGTGCCAGATCACGCTCGATGAAATAATAGATGATCGGGATCGAGAGGGAAGTGAGATGGATCCCCTTCCGTGCGACCTCCGCTTTGTAATCGATATGTCCTGCGTCGATCATCCGTTACTGTTTCTTGGCGCGGCTGCGTGGTTTCGGTTTCGCTTCCGCTTTCGGCGCGGGCGCGGCTTCCGCAACCGGTACCGCCGGAGCAGGTTCTGCCGCCGGAGCGGGCGGAGCACCGGCTTCACCGGCATTCTTCACGATGGCCGGCAGCTGTTCGCCGCGCAGTACCTTGTCGATCTCTTCGCTGTCCAGGATCTCGCGCTCCAGCAGTACATTGGAGAGCGCATGCAGTTTGTCGATATTGGTGGTGAGGATGTCGATGGCACGCTTCTCGGCGGAGGAGATGATCTTCTTCACTTCCTCGTCGATCGCTTTGCCGGTCTCTTCGCTGTAATCGCGGTGCTTCGTCACTTCGCGGCCAAGGAACAGTTCCTCCTCTTTCGCTCCGTACGTGAGAGGACCCATCCGTTCACTCATGCCCCATTCGCAGACCATCTTGCGGGCAAGGTTGCTGGCCCGTTCGATGTCGTTGCCGGCACCGGTAGTGAACTCGTTGAAGACGAGCCGCTCTGCGGTCCGTCCGCCGAACAGCATCGCCAGCAGCGATTCCAGATACCGTTTGGAATAGGTATGCTTCTCATCCATCGGCAGCGATGTGGTGACGCCGAGTGCGCGGCCGCGCGGGATGATGGTCACTTTGTGCACCGGATCGGATTCCGGGATGTACTTTGCCACGAGAACGTGTCCGGCTTCGTGATACGCCGTGATCCGTTTCTCTTTGTCCGAAATAAGCATGGACTTCCGTTCGGTCCCCATCATCACTTTGTCCTTCGCCTCTTCGAAGTTCCGCATGGTCACTTCTTTCTGATTCTTCCGTGCAGCCAGCAGTGCTGCTTCG
>JAVBYA010000141.1 GCA_030824295.1 Bacteroidota bacterium | reverse complement strand
GCTTCGTAGGCTGGTGCTCTATCCAGTTGAGCTACGGGTGCATTTTTTCTAGGTGTAGCGAAATCCCTTAGGGATTGAGCTACGGGTGCATATATATTCTTACCAGTTGAGTCCCGATGAACAGCATCGGGATTCTGAAAATGGCTGCTGCTCGTTGAAAACACTCGCAGGCCATTTTCGAACTACGGGTGCATTTTTACTAGGTGAAAATCATTGAGATATGGTGCAATTATCTCAAGCATTCATAAAAATACGAAAGATTGAGGCACGGTGCAAGAAATTTTCTGTGAAGGAATTTTAATGTATATTGAGGGATATTTGAACTATTACTCGGAGATGAATGAGATCGGTCTGTATCTTTTGCGGTTCCAAGAACGGTGCGCGGGAGGAATACCGCAGCAGCGCCCGTGAACTGGGTGAACTCCTCGTCCGGCATGATATCGCTATGGTGTACGGCGGCGCGACGAACGGCATCATGGGCATCATCGCCGATACGATGATGCAGCGCGGCGGACAGGTGATCGGCGTGATCCCCACACTCATCGCGGAGCGGGAGCTTGCCCACAAGAGCATCTCCCAACTGCATGTTGTTGCCTCCATGAGCGAACGGAAGACGAAGATGATCGAACTCGCCGATGCGTTCATCACCCTCCCGGGCGGCGTCGGCACCATGGACGAGATGTTCGAAGTGCTTGCCTTCGCCCATCTGGGTGTGAACGACAAGAAGGTCGGCGTCCTGAATGTGAACAGTTATTACACGAAACTTTTGGAATTCGTCCGCCACTCGGTGCAGGAAGGGTTCGTCCCCCCGCACGTGGAAGGACAGATCGTTGTCGAAACGCAGCCGCACGCACTGCTGCAGAAAATGGGACTCGCATGAGCACACGCATGAATATCTCCACCGGCGCGAAGTGGGAATCGATCGTCGGATACTCCCGCGCGGTCCGCGTCGGCAACACCGTCGAAGTGACCGGCACCGTTGCCGTGGATGATACCGGTGCACTGGTCGGCGGGAACGATCCGTACGCTCAGACCCTGTTCATCCTGCAGAAGATCGAAGCAGTGCTGGCACGTGCCGGTGCTTCCATGAAGCACGTCGTCCGCACACGCCTGTTCGTCACCGACATCTCCCGCTGGGAGGAGTACGGCAAAGCGCACGGCGAAGTGTTCGGAGAGATCCGCCCCTGCACCACCATGGTCGAGGTCTCGCGCCTGATCGCCCCCGAATACCTCATCGAGATCGAAGCGACCGCCGTCATCGAATGATTCCCCCTGCCGGACATACCGCACACCTTGCACCATTGGAAGAAGGACTCACCCTCGCCCGGGTCATCGCCGAGCATAAAGGACGCTACGCCATCCTCGTGAACAACCAGGAACGCACCGCCGAGATCACCGGCAAGATGATGTTCGAAGCGGTCACACGGAAGGATTATCCCGCCGTCGGGGACTGGGTCGCGGTGCAGATGTACGACGGTGAGTCCCCCTGCATCATCCACCGCATCCTCCCACGCACCACCACCCTCTCCCGGAAGACCTCCGGTAAGGAGATGGAGGAACAGATCATCGCAGTGAATGTGGACATCGTCTTCATCGTGCAGGGATTGGACCACGACTTCAACCTCCGACGCCTGGAACGCTTCCTGGTCGTTGCATCGCAGAGCGGCGCCGCACCGGTCATCCTGCTCAGCAAAACGGACCTCCATACGCCGGAAACGATGCAGGAAGTGCTGCAGGAAGTGCACGCCATTGCGAAGAGCGCTCCGGTCATCGCGTATTCCGCCAAGACGATGCAGCATCTGGACGTCATCAAACAATTCATCACGACCGATGTCACCGTTTGCTTCGTCGGCTCCTCCGGCGCCGGAAAATCGACATTGATCAACCGCCTGCTCGGGCGCGAGAAACTCGCCACACAGGAGGTCCGCTCGGAGGATTCCAAAGGGAAGCATACCACCACGCACCGCGAACTCATCCATCTTCCTGACGGCGGCTGCGTGATCGATACTCCCGGACTGCGCGAGATCGGCCTGTGGGATGCCGACACCAGCATCGATACGACCTTTGCGGACATCATCGATCTGGGACTGCAGTGCAGGTTCACTGACTGCACACATAATGAGGAACCGGGATGTGCGGTCCGTGCAGCGATCGACGATGGTTCGCTGGACGAAGGACGCTACATCAGTTTCCTGAAACTGCAGAAGGAAGCGGACTTCATCGCCGCCAAGACCGATATCACCAAACAGCAGGAACGGAAAGCGCGGGAGAAGAAACTGGGGAAACTCCAGAAGGAATATCAGAAACAACGCCGGAAAGGCTGAAGCAGGAATGTGCAAGAACAGGAACGCCCGCAATGCGGGCGTTCCTGTTTTCGTTATGGATGGTCCTCTTCGTCAAGCAGAGGCATTGCCCGGTGCAGCCGTGTACTGCACAACGATATCCTCTGCTTCGATCAACGGGGCATGATGCTCGTGCTGCTGCACCAGCATCTGTGCTTTCGTCATCCGGAACCACTGTTCATCCAGACCGTTCAGGATGCAGACCGTGCGGAGCCACGTCTCCTCAGAAGGATGACAGACCTGGTCCGAACACGCGATAGCGAGACCGTCCTTGACGAACTTCTGTGCCAGCTCCTTGCTGGAGAACCGCGGCGGTGTATCCTCGATGTACTCATTGTCCAGGATGTCCCGGATCGCCTGGTCGCAGAACTCCCGCTCGAACCCGAGCGACTTGCCGATGCGCCGCATCAGCGCCATCTCGCTCTCGGTCACCTGCCGGTCCTTGCGGATGAGCAGCAGCAGTCCTTTGAAATAATTGCTTCCGTCGATGATATTGATGGTAAGCGGCATGTCCGACCCCATGGAATTATTTTTGACCGGTCAGAGCCGGTCCAGCGCCTGCCGGAAGTCCCCGATCAGGTCGTCGATCCCCTCAGCTCCTGCCGAGATGCGGATCATCCCCGGCGTCACGCCGTGCATCGCCAGCTCGGCGTTGCTCATGTTCACATGCGATGAATAGACCGGGATGCTCACCAGCGTCTCCACGCCGCCGAGCGACATGGCATTCACCGCTACATTGAGTGCGTCACACACCTTCGCCGCCCCTTTCACTCCCCCCTTCACTTCGATCAGCAGCATCGCTCCGAATCCGCTCATCTGCTTCTTGGCCAGCGCATGCTGCGGATGACTCTTGAGTCCCGGATAGAGCACCTTCAGTACTTTTGGATGTTTCTCCAATGCTTTGGCGAGCGCCATGGCATTCTCCGTTTGCCGCTGCACGCGCAGTTCGAATGTTTTCAGACTGCGCGAGATCAGGAATGCAGCGAACGGGTCGGCGCACCCTCCGAGATATTTTGCGATCTGGCGCACCTGCTTCAGCTCCTTCTTCGCACCGATCACCGCGCCGGCCAGCAGGTCGCTGTGTCCGCCGATGTACTTCGTGGCGCTCTCCACCGCCAGATCGAACCCGATAGCGAACGGGTCCTGATGCAGACAGGAGGCGAACGTATTGTCCAGCATCGTCACGATCGTTGTCCGGTGTTTCTTCTCCGCCTTCTTCACTTCTGCGATCGCGCGGTACAGGTCCACCAGTTCCACCGTCGGATTGGTCGGCGATTCACAATAGAAGAGTTTCGTCTTCGGTGTTGCGAGCGCGGAACAGGACGACAGGTCCTTCGGGTCCACATATCTCACCGTTACGCCGAACTGCGGCAGCACATCCCGGAAGAACCGGTACGTTCCGCCGTAGAGTGCCGGCGTGCTGAGGATCTCATCCCCTGCCTTTACGATGGAAAGGATCGCCGTGGAAATGGCCGCCATGCCGGAGGAGAAGAGCACCGATGCTTCGGCGTTGTACATCGCCGCCAGCTTCGACTCGACATCCTCCACCGAAGGATTATGGTACCGGGAATAGACGTACACGTTCGGGTCCCCGTTCGCATACAGCACCGCATCGTTCGAGTTCTCGAACCGGTACGTGGATGTCTGGTATATCGGCAGGGTGACAGGACCTTTGTAGGGGTGGAGTTTCGTGCCGTGGATGGCCCGTGTAGCGAGAGAGGGGGATTTTTTCTTCATGATCCTATGTCCAGTGATAGGCCCGGCGTTCCGATGGAAATGAAAGATCCTGTGCGCCGTTGTTCGTCAATACTCCAATACTAATTACCGAATGCTCATTGCTAACAGCCAACAGCTAACAGCTAACTGCCAACAGCTAACAGCTAACTGCCAACAGCTAACAGCTTATAGTCTCTTTCAAATTCACCGATTCTCATCCTCATATTCGTTCTTGAACCCTTTGAGTGCATTCAGGATCGATGTGGCGACCTTCTGCTGTCCGGCAGGGCTCCGCAGGAACCGCTCTTCTTTCACGTTGGAAAGATAACCCGATTCCACCAGTACGTTCGGCATGGAAGCACCGACCAGCACATAGAATCCCGCCTGTTTCACCGGCTGCCGCATCCCTTCCATCTGTGCGCTCATCGTCTCTTCCAGCATCTCGGCGAAGCGCTCGCTCTGTTTCACATACGCACTCTGCGCCATGGTCAGGATGATGAAGTTCTCCTCCGTCAGCTCCTGATACCGGTCCTCGTAATCCTTCTCCAGTTTCACCACATCGTTCTCTTTCTCAGCGATGCGGATGGCATCCTCGGTCTTGCCGGGACGGAGCAGATAGATCTCGAAGCCGTTGGCGGACGACGGTTTCCGTTCGGTGGAATTGCAGTGGATGCTGATGAACAGCTTCCCTTCATTCTCGTTCGCGATCTGGCCGCGGCGGTACAGTTCCACGAACCGGTCGGTCTTGCGGGTGAAGACCACTTTCACATCCGGCAGTTCCTTCTTGATCATCTCTCCCAGCTTCAATGAGATGCCGAGCGTGATATCCTTCTCCCGCGTTCCGATGATGCCGATCGCGCCGGGATCGTGTCCTCCGTGTCCGGGATCGATCACCACCACATCCAGTTTCCATTTCTGCTTCTGCTTGGCGATGGAGCGTACCACGTCCTGACGCGCCTTCTCGTTCTGCTTGCGGCGGAGGGCGGCCGAATCGACCGCCGGCGCTTTCGGCGCCTCCGGTTCCGGCGGGATGAGCGTCAGCAGGATGTCGTTGCTGAGCGGGTCCTGCACGATCTCGGTCTGCGCCACCTTGCCGCGCATCTGCAGCGAGAGCTGCAGCGATGTTTCGGACTGCACCGGCTTCACGCGGCGGATGATCCCGGATGCATAGGATGTATCGAATGCCATCGTATCGCACTGCACTCCGGGAAGGGTGACATAGACCCAATCCCCCATCTGCAGCGAGCGGTTGAAATCTCTGACCGGAGATGAAAGACCGATACGGAACAACGTTCCGTTCTTTTTCTCCTCCGCGGTCAGTCCCGTCACAACAGGTGCAGCGGACGGCGCAGCAGGAACGGCCGTACCCGGCTCGCCGATGGTCAAGGTGGAATCCCCGGTAATGCGGAAGAGTCCCGGCAGTTCGTCGGACGGAGCGAAATATCCATTCGGTGTGAACAGGACCGGCAGGGACAATTGATATACCTTATTCCGTCTGGAGACGGTGGAACTGATCACGACGAACGCATTCCCGGCGGTGAACTTCACTGTGGTGCCCGGGAATTTCACTTCCAATTTTTTCAGCGCGCGGTTCTCGTAATGGTCCGCTCCGAGGAATGCGGAGATCGTTCGGATGGGAAGGTAGGAACCTGAGTCCGTCCGCAGCACCGGTAGCGCGATCGCGGACGATGCAGTACGGAGTACGATGGTATCGGATTGGGCGTGCAACACCGCCGGCAGTGTTGCCGTCAGCAATGCAGTGAAGAGGATGAGTATACCGGTCAGCGGGCGTCTCATCAGCGGTAATTGGTGAACTGAAGCGGCAGCGGGAATTCGATCCCGCGAAGATGTGCGATGATGTTCTGCAGATCGTCCTTATCCTTTCCCTGCACACGCACCTGATCCTCCATGATGGAGGCCTGGACTCTGATCTTCGTTTCCTTGATGATCTGGACGAGTTTCTTTGCGTTCTCTTTGTCGATCCCCACCTGCAGCGTGATCTTCTGGCGGACGGTGCTGCCTGTTGCGGTCTCGATCGCGCCGTACTTCAGCGTCTTGATCGCGATCCCCCGCTTGATGAACTTGTTCTGCAGGATATCCACCACCGCTTTAAGACGGAATTCATCTTCCGTATGGAGCGTCACTTCCTTCTCCTTCTCGGCGAAGTCGATGGTGGTCTTGGAATCCTTGAAATCATAGCGGGTCAGGACCTCTTTCCGCGCCTGGTTGAGCGCATTGTCCACTTCCTGCATGTTCACTTCAGAGACGATGTCGAACGAATTCTGTTGGGCCATGGTGTTTTTCTGTAATGTACGATGATTTATGCTCTATTTCAAAATTTCGCCGGCTTCCGCGCTCCAAAAAAGAAGGTCCAGCTCATCCGCCGATATGCCGGTCTCCTCTGCGAACCGGAGGAACTTCCGTTCGATCTGAAGATACCGCTTTTTTGTGAGTGATGGAGGAAGGGACCGGATGACCCCGTACCGCTTCAGATTCGTCAGGATATGACGGTCAAGGATGGTCAGTCCTTCGTTCCGGCCGATGTTCCTCAGGAAATGCGTCGCTTCCTTGTAGCTCAGCCCCTTCACATGCCTCACGAACCATTCGCGTTTCTCCGCGGCGGACATCGGACCGACCGTGACCGCTTCGATCTCTTCATACCGGTGCTTCATCTCCGTGATCCACCGTGATTTGGAATGGTGGAAGCGGATGTAATACTCATCGGTGAAGAGGAACGGTACCGGATCGAGTTCGCAGTGTTTGAAATCCGCCTCCTCGAACCGCCGCTGCGCTTTCGCAGCGTTCACCGCGCTGGATTGCGGCGTCATCAGACAGTAGAGCAGTTCGTAGAAATATCCGCTCACCGGTACGGCCTTGTACTCGCGTAGCCGGCGGCGGATCGCCGTCCGTTTCTTCGCATACGATTCGTACAACCCGTCAAGATTCCGGTATGTCATTCCGTTGTCATCCTATACCGTTCGCCATGGCGCACGAGCAGTCCATCCCGCACCATCGTCGTCATCAATGCATCGACCCACTCCGCATCCTCTGCCGCAGTATCGCGCCAGAGTGCGGTCGCCGCTTCTGCCGCTGTCAGCGAATGATGATGCAGCAGTTTCAGTATCCTACCGCGGTACAGTCTGCGGGGAATACCGCGCCGGGACGGTTCCTTCTTCTTCGCGCTGCGCACCGGTGCGAGGAATGCGCGGGAAGAAGCGGAGCGGCATATGGATGCAGCCGGACATTCTCCGCATTTCGGTCTCCGTGCAGTACAGACCATCGCTCCCAGATCCATCAGCGCCTGGTTCCATTCCCCGCTGTTCCGTTGCGGCAGCAGTTCTTCGGCAATACGCCACGCATCCTTCTCCGGCAGAGCATCGTTCACACTCTTTACCCGCGTTGTCCACCGCGTCAATATTCTGCGGATGTTCACATCCACCACCGGCACACGCATGCCGAATGCGAACGAGCAGACGGCGTGCGCGGTGTATCGTCCGATGCCCGGCAGTGCCTGCAGGGCATCGGCATCGTGCGGAAGACGGGAGCGGAGTTCGCGGGAGACCGTCTGCGCCAACCGGTGGAACCGGAGCGCGCGGCTGTTGTATCCCAGACCGGACCAGGCGCGGAGGACGTCCGCTGCCGGAGCATTCGCCAGGGCCGTAAAGGTCGGGAACAACTTCAGCCACTTCTTATAATAGAGTGCAACACGCGAGACCTGCGTCTGTTGTGCCATCACCTCGGACAACAATATCCTATATGGATCGGAAGTGCGGCGCCACGGTAAAGCGCGGCGGTGCAGAGCATACCAGCGGAGAACGGCAGTGTGGAATTGTGCGGCGGTTGTTCGCGGGGACACGGATCCGGGTTCAGTCTTCCATCTTCAGGACAAATCCCTGACCATACACCGTATGGATCAGTTTTTTGGGAAAATCCTTGTCCACGGATTTGCGGAGGTAGTTTATATAGACATCCACGAAATTGGTGCCGGCGTCGAACTTATGACCCCATACCTCTTCCGCGATCTCTTTGCGGGTGACGACCTTCTCTTTTTTGCGGAGCAGATACTCGAGCAGTGCGAATTCCCTCGGGCTGAGCGGGATATCGCTGCCGGCACGGACCACTTTGCGGGCAACAAGATCCATTTCCAGGTCCCCGGCGGAGAGTTTCACGATCTCCTGCGCGGAGGGAACGCGGCGCATCAGCGCTTCGATGCGGGCAACGAGTTCCTTCACGTCGAACGGTTTGGCGAGATAATCATCCGCACCAAGTTTGAGTCCTTTTACTTTATCTTCAACGGCATTCAGTCCGGAAAGGATCAGCACCGGCGGATACGCCGATTTTTTCCTCATATCCTTCAGCACATCGAAACCGGATTTCTTCGGGAGACTCAGATCGAGGATGATCAGATCGAACGGATTCGCGTTGATGGCAACTGTGGCATCCTCACCATTCACGGCGATGTCGACAGCGAACATTTTCGAGAGGCGGCGTTCCACTAGCAGGGCAATATCCTTATTGTCCTCCACGATGAGTATCCGTTTCAATTCCTGTTCCTCTTTTTTACTCGTCATGACCGCCGCTTTTATTGAGTGGGGAAAATTCCAAGCACTGGAATTACTCGATGTTGCGGTAAAAGTAAAGCAATTTAGAGAGGAAAGCAACCCATGGAGCGGAAAATTAAAATTCCATTACCCCACATCGGTGATATTTGAATCACATATCCGTTTTCGTATATTTGTAGTGAAGCATTGGATTTTTTCACGGCTCCATGCTTCACTCTATATAATAGTAACGGTCATCTTCCCCGATCAACGGTCCATATCGTATCAATTCCTTGAGATTGGTTCGTGATTGGGTACCGCGTCTGGATTTTGCTAAGAGTTTTTCAAGAAACAATGATTTTGGGTCCCGTAGTTCGAACATGGTTTGCGAACGTTCTTTGTGAGCAGCTGCCATGTTCAGAATCCCGCTGTTTTAATTTTGGTCCCGTAGCTCAACTGGATAGAGCAACAGCCTTCTAAGCTGTGGGTTGCAAGTTCGATTCTTGCCGGGATCACGATGATAACTGTCTATGTTCTTGAAAGTCTTCATGTCCGCTGGCTGTATGTGGGAATGACGAACAACCTTCAGAGACGGTTCC
>JAVBYA010000407.1 GCA_030824295.1 Bacteroidota bacterium | reverse complement strand
ATGGTTTCCAGGTGAGTACCCCCTCCGCTACACCGTGGATCAAGGGGAATACCAAGACCGAGACCGGTGTTGATGATGCTGGATTCCCGCTCTACAATGCCAATATCGACCTTGATAACAACGGATTGGTGACGCAGGATGAGAAACTGTACGGCATCAATAAACTGCGTCAGGATTATTTCGACAGCAGAATCAACGGCAACTATCAGCTCGCACGCCGCGTGTGGCTGGGTGCGTTGATCCGATTCTAATTCGTCGATCCCAAGAGATTATCACAGGAGATTATTACATGAAAATGTTCACTAGCAGTTCACGGATCTTCCAGGCGCTCCTGATCGGCCTGCTGATCATCACAGGAATGACGGCGAAGACGAAGGAAAAACAGAGCGTCGTCATGAACAAATCAGCCGCGGTGTTCGAACAGCGGCTGAGTCAGGCAAGCAACAATGAATTCTATCTGACCAACTACGGTATGTATGGCCATAACGTTGCTTCGGGCGGAGCCGGCTGGTTCTGGCCCCGTCAGTCAGCGCGCGCATATATCTATGGTCAGTCGATCTGGTTCGGCACAAAGAAGATCGTCGGTGCAGATACACTGAAGCTGGTCTCTGTCGGTTACAATCCGAACAGCGGTGCCGGCTGGTTCGCACCTGGTTCCGTAGATGATGGTCTTGCAACGTTGGATGAGTCCGATCCGCGCAGTGCGAAGTACTATATGTACATGGGTATCGACTTTTCTTCGAAAGGGAAGAATGTCAAGAATCCTGCACTCGCAGATTGGCCGATCCGCTGGACCACGGCGGCAAAGAATGCCCTGAAAGCACCAGGCAAGAACGGTTATTTTGGGGACTATGTCGCTGATCCTGCAGAACGCGCACTGTACGAACCGGTCTTCATCTCTCAGGAAGATATGTTCGCCGTCTATAAAGATACCGATGTGAAACGGAATCCTGAATACAAACCGGGGTCCGGTTATCCGATCGGTGTTGAATTCCATCAGACCGTTTATTCGTGGGGTTTTGGACCGTACAAAGATTTCGTTTTCTTCGTCTATAATGTGATCAACAAGAGCGGCGATACACTGCGTGAATGCTATGTTGCTCCTGCCGGCGACTCAGATATCGGCAATGCAACGAACGATCACAATGCATTCTATAGTGCCAACCCTTCGTTGAACCTTGGCTTCCAGTTCACGGAAGACGAGGCTGGGTATACCGGAGTTGTCGGTTTTGACTTCTTGGAAAGCCCGGTCGTTAAGACTGCTGCAGACTCAGCACTTATTTTCCAGAAAACCGGCGTTACCAGAGGTGTCGGTGGTCAGATTGGTCTTACCACGTTCCGAAATTGGGTGATCGAGAACGATCCTTCCGGTGGTCCGGCACGGTATGACTTCATGTCTGCCGGTGTTCGCGACGGTGACAATGGTCCCGGCGATAAACGTTTGCTGATGGCAACCGGTCCGTTCACGATGGCTCCGAACGATACAGCACGCGTTGTGGTCTGCGCGCTGATCGCTCCGGGACGCGGGAACCCGATCTCCGGTGATGTTCAGACGAACGGATATCTTGATTCGCTGGTCAACCTTGACATTTTTGCACAGATCGTGTATAACAACAACTTTGCTGCTCCGAAGCCGCCCGATCCGGCATATGTACGTGCATCCGGCATCGATAAAGGTGTTCTTGTTCAGTGGGACTCGACGTCTGAAGCATCCATTGATACTCTCTCCGGCGGCGAAGATTTCCTCGGCTACCGCGTCTACCGCAGCAGAAAGCAGGGTGAAGGATGGAAACTTCTTGCCACGTTCACGAAGAACACGGCCGGATTTGCGCGTCAATTCATTGATGTCGGTGCCGATACATCCACCGGTTTGGTGAACAATGTCGACTACTACTATTATGTGTCGACCTTCGACGAAGGTGATGTTGCTCAGAATATCGCGTCTCTGGAAACGCCCTCTGTTCCGAATGTTAATACAGTTCGGGTGCAGCCTCTGGGTGCAACGGCCGGTAATGATGTGCGCTATGGTAATTTTGCAACAGCGAACAACACCGGCTCCATGCGCAACATGCGTGTCGAGGTGACAAAGCAACAACGTGTGAATCAGTTGTTCTCCAATCATCCGCTTACAGTAGAACTGGCACCGGTCAATTCCGGGACTGCATACACTGTGAATGTTACTGTGAAGGATACAGTGCAGAATCTTTCACAGACCTTCGCTTTTGCGCCGGGCTTGGAAGTCAATCCGTTGCCGGGTGCCTTCTTGAACGATTCGAGTCTTGTCGGTGTCTACCGCAGCTCGGAATTCTTCTATGGTCTGAAGTTGGCATTCGATTGGTCGTTCATCCAGCGGAAAGATCCGTTCCGTTATGATACAACGCTTGTGACCATCGGTGATGCGAATGTCCCGACACGCCGTCTGGGCGGTTCGAAGACCATCCTTGATTCAGTCCAGCCTTTGAACGTGAATTCTGCGATCAACCTGGGTGAAGCTCGGTTCCTGATCGATTTCGTCGCAGGCGGTGTCGATTCGATCCGCGTCGGCGGAACGAATGCTGCTCCTGAGCGCCGTCCGATCCCGTATCTGAAACTTCGGGTGACCAATTCGACGACCGGCGAGGTTTGGTCCGCAGATTCCGGTGCGGCGGAAGCACCGTACGGTAAGTACTATGTTTCCAACATCGTTTACAAATCTGTGAATGGTGTCCGCACGTCCGTCATCGAACAGAAATGGACAAATAAGTACTACCTCTCGTCGGTGTATCCGAACAATACCGATACATCGTTCTTTGCCCATAAACTGAACATCAACGGACAAACGATCGCATTCGATCCGTTCAAAACTGCAGGGTTCCTGCGCAGCGGTTTGATCACGTCGTTCAACTGGCAGCGTGTGCCGGCGTTCGGAGCATTGAACGATTATGAAGCCGGAGATCAGATCGCCGTGACATTCAAGGGCGGTATCGCCGGTACAAACGGAGCGTCCGCTCTGCCGTCACCGAATTCCAAACTGGTCACATCGGCTTCGAGTTCTGCAGTCGCGAAATACACCGAAGCCGTTCTTGATCAAATCAAGATTGTTCCCAATCCTTATCTTATCGGACATATCAGCCAGACCACGACTGACGTTCCGAAATTGTTCTTCAACCATCTGCCCCCGGTCTGCACGATCAGGATCTTCAACGTTGCCGGTGATCTGATCAAAACGATCAATCACAACAACGGTACCTCGCAAGAGGTGTGGGACCTGCTCAGTGACGGCCGTCAGAAGGTTGCAAGTCAATTATTGGTTGCACACATCGAAACACCGGATGGTGCCAAAGTATTCAAAAAATTCGCAGTCATCGTCGGTGGTTTCCGGACGATTGCTGATTAACGACTAAGATATGGAGGATGTAATGAAAATCACCAAAATGAAATACGCGTTCAGCATCATGGTCCTGGCCATGATGTCGGTCGGGCTCCTGTATTCTCAGTCAGGCACGTCCGGCACTGCATTCGAAAAGGCCGGAAGTACCGGCTCGCAGTTCCTGAAGATCGGTGTCGGCTCCCGTGCCATGGGCATGGGAGGCGCATTCGGCGGTCTCAGCAATGATATCACCGCTCTGTATTACAATCCGGCCGGTATCGCCCGCCTTGGCGGAACGAACCTCGGCGTGGAATACAATGAATGGTTCGCCGACATGAAACACAGCTTCGTCGGTCTCTCCATCCCGATCTCCACCGATTACACCCTGGGTCTCAGCGTGCTGATGCTGGATGCCGGGAGCATGGAGATCACGACCATCGAACAACCGGAAGGAACAGGTTCGTCGTTCGCAGTGACCGACCTTGCGGTCGGCGTTACCTTTGCAGCGAACATCACGGACCAGTTCTCGTTCGGTATGACGATGAAGTACATCGAGAACAATATCTTCGATCTCACGGCGAGCGGTTTTGCGTTCGATGCCGGGACCATCTATGAGGCAGGTATCCAGGGATTGAAGATCGGATTTGCGGTCTCCAACCTCGGCGGCGAGTCTGATTTCACCGGACAGTCATTGACCGTTCTGTATACCAACCTTGATGAACGCGATGCCGGCATCAATTCCCGTCCGCTCAATGCTACGCTGAACAGCACACCGTATTCACTGCCGCTCTCGTTTCGCGGCGGTGTCTCCTACGATGTGATGGCAGGAATGGCCGATCAGAGCCTGGTGGTTGCTGCAGATTTCATCCATCTGTCGGACAATCCTGAGAAGTTCAACTTAGGTGCCGAGTATGTATGGAACAGTCTGTTCGCGGTCCGCGGCGGTTACCAGATGCGGTACAATGAGTTCGGTCTGACATTCGGCACCGGCATCAATTTCGAGAATGAATCGTTCCGCGGTTCGTTCGACTACGCCTATGCCGACTTGGGTATCCTTGGAGCTGCGAACCGTATCGGGTTCCGCTTCAAGTTCTAACGCTGCTTAGATCATTGCACGCAATACGGTGCATTGATGTTTCGCGGATCACAGCGAGGTGTATGCTCAGCCGATTGGCAGTGCATACACCTCGCTTCTTTTTTACCATATGAGCATTCGTACACCATGACAGTATTCGTCCTCTTCGCATTCCTTCTTCAATCGCCATGGGATGGCGGTATAGCCGTGGAGTCATCCCAAAAGCTGTTCCTCAATGCCCGATCTGCTGTGCTCACGGCGGATGAACGTCTGCTGGTGACAGATATGGAGCAAAATGCTGTGATCATTGTAGCGGGCGACAACAGTATCCAACGATCTTTCGGTCAAAAAGGGTGGGGGAATGATGCTTTCGACGGTCCAAGGGATATCACCTCGACATTTCTGCTGGAGATCCTTGTCACTGACAGAGATAATGAACGGGTCCAGCGGTTCGACAAAGATATGGTGTTCGTCCGAAGTTATGACCGGAATACACTTGGATTGGATGCACCGCTCCGTCCGGTCGCCAGTGCTCAATCTCAGCAAGGTGAGATCTTCATTCTTGACGAGGAGGGGAAGCGGGTGATCTGGGCGGATACCCGGGGCCGTATGAAGGGTACTTTCTCCATCGGCAACCGCCCCTTCTCTGAGCCAAAGGATATCCTCATTTCACAGGATGATGTCCTCTTCGTTCTTGACGATTCTCAGGTCCATCGCTTCGACACCTTTGGGAATCTTACCGGCACTATTCCTTTGCCTGATGGGAATGCATGGGAATCCATTTCGCTCTCTGACGGGTATCTCTATGTTGTCTCTCCCGGCTCTATTCTCATCCATTCCCTGAATACTGGAGCGGAAGCGGTGATCACTCAGTCGAAGATCATCGGAATGGAGCAAGATTCCCCGTTCCGTGCAGCAGTGCATACCGGGGAGGGTATCATCATCCTTACAAGTACATCGGTATATCGGTGTTCCATCCGAACCTATGACCGGTGAAACTTCGTGACCGCCTGCATCTGACCATTCTCTTCCCGTCCGATCGCATTTCATCGCTGTTTGCAAAGGAATCGGCCGGATTATCATCATCTCTCGTATGGCATCAACGGCAAAACTTAATTATATTCAATGACTTAATAGTTCCAGCGGTACAAAGGTCGAGGGGTTCCAGTGGCATTGCTTCGAGAAGATGAGATCGTGGAACAGCTGCTGTCGGTACCCGGGTGGATCCGCACAGGAAATTCCATCCGCCGAACGGTGATTCTGCAGGATTTCATCCACGCCATGATTTTTGTGAACGCCGTTGCAATGGCTGCCGAGAAAGCAGACCACCACCCCGATATCGACATCCGTTGGAACACTGTTGTGATGACGCTGACAACGCATCAGCACGGAGGATTGACAGAGAAAGATCTCTCTCTGGCGGTCCATATCAACTCAATCGTTCCACTATCAATAAAGGAATGACCATGGCTAGCGAACAACGCATCGAAACTTTGAAAGGCCTGATCGCACAGGACCCCAACGACTCCTTCTCCCGGTATGCACTTGCCCTCGAATACAGCGGTATCAACGAACCGGCGACGGCCATCGAACTGCTCGAAGAACTGATCAAGCTCGATCCGAAATATCTTCCGGCGTATCATATGCTCGGCCAGCTGTTAGGGAAGCTGAACCGTACTCCGGATGCCAAGAAGATCTACCGTGCAGGACTGGATCTTGCCACAGAATTGAACGACGAGAAGACCGTGAAAGAACTTCGGGAAGAACTGGAAGAGCTCGAAGACGAATGGTGACCATTTCCACACAATCAAGGACCGTATGAAACTCCCCAAAGACCAGATCCTCCAGATCTTCAAAGAGACCGATGCTTTGCTGGAAGGGCATTTCGTGCTCACATCCGGACTGCACAGCCCGCACTATTTCCAATGTGCGAAAGTGCTTCAGTATCCCAAGTATCTCCATCTGTTGGCCGGTGATATTGCGAAGCACTATGAGTACAGTGAGGTCGAAGTGGTGATCTCGCCGGCGGTCGGCGGGATCGTGGTCGGAACGGAGGTAGGCCGGGTCCTCGGGGTTCGGACGATCTTCGCGGAGCGGGAGAACGATCAGATGAAACTGCGCCGGGGATTCAGTCTCCGGAAAGGGGAGCGCGTGCTGGTCGTGGAGGATGTCGTCACCACCGGCGGTTCCGTTGAGGAAGTGTGCGGACTCGTGACGGCATCGGGAGCTACACTGGTCGGTATCGGATGCATCGTGGACCGGAGCAACGGCAAAGCGAAGTTCGATGCAAAGTTCTATTCTGTAATGGAGATGGATGTACAAACCTATCCGGCGGATGCCGTACCGGAATCCCTCTCAGCCGTTCCGATCTCCAAACCCGGCAGCCGCGGACTCCAAGGCTGATGAATCCATGTTCCACCGATCATCCTCAGCGATGCCGGCACGATGCCGGCACGCATCGGGATGATTTTTTATTCCCTCTATGATCGAACAACTCCTTCACCTCTTACGCTCGCTCACCGGCAGCAACCAGCTGCTGTTCCATGCACTTCTCGGCGCCATCATCTATCTGCTGGTGATCGGATTCGGGAAAGTGATCAAATGGTCCCTGTCGGTGGCAGGGAAGCGGATCATCGCACGGACCGAAACGGAACTGGATGACAAGATCCTTGCGATCGTCAATTCCCGCATCATTGCACTTTCTTCGGTCACCGGCCTCTATCTGGGCATGAAGGAACTCCGTCTGGGTCTTACCAAGGAGAATGAACTGTTCCTCCGGTCCTTGGATTATGCGGATACGGTGCTGTACCTCGTTACGGTGATCATCGTTGCTTCGGTGGTCATCCGGATCGTCCGCACCGGCACCACCCATGCGATCAAGGCGGTCTCGGACCGGCATCGTCAAGAACAGCTCAATCTGACGCTGGTGCCATTGATGAACCGCATCGTTACGATCGTGATCGTTGCTCTCACGGCCATCGTGGTGCTGGAGCATTTCGGACAGAGCGTCACCAGTCTGCTGACGATCCTTGGCGCCGGTTCGCTGGCGCTCGGTCTGGCGGCTCAGGACACCATTTCCAATATGATCTCCGGGTTCATCATCATGATCGACCGACCGTTCCGGGTGGGGGACAGGGTGAAGATCCCGACCGGTGAGACGGGCGATGTGTTCGAGATCGGTCTGCGCAGCACGAAGATCCTCGATTTCGACAACAATGTGCTGATCGTCCCGAACAATGAACTTGTCAAAACGAAGATCGTCAATTATGGTTATCCCGACACGGAGATCAGAGTCACGGTCGAAGTGACCGTGGCGTACGGGACCGATGTGTCACGGATGAAACGCATCATGCTCGAGATCGCCGGTGCTCATCCGGAAGTGCTGAAGCATCCCGCGCCGGAGGCATATCTCCTGAAATTAGCGGATTTCGGTCTTCAGTTCGCACTGTACTGCCGCGTCGCCGAGTTCAAACAGCAGTTCACCACAGCGGAAACGATCCGCGTGGCGTTGTATGAGGAGCTCGCACGGCAGAAGATCGAGATCCCGTTCCCGCACCACATGCTGCATAATCCCTATGACCGGAAAGAGACCGTTCGCGCTTCTGGATCGCGAAAAAAAATACAGCGGTAAGATCATCGATCTGACGGTCGACCGGATCCAATACTCTTCCGGCAGGATAGCCGTGCGCGAAGTGGTGGAGCATCCCGGCGGAGCGGTGATCGTCTGTTTGTTCGGGAATGATGATATCCTGCTGGTGCGTCAGTACCGGCATCCGTTCGGACAAGACGTGACGGAACTTCCGGCAGGAAAGCTGGACAAGAACGAGGATCCGCTGCTGTGCGCACAACGGGAACTCCGCGAAGAAACAGGATATGGAGCGCGGCAGTGGGAGAAACTCACAGCACTGTATGCAACGCCGGGATTCTGCAATGAGGTCCTCCATCTATTCCTGGCGCGTGATCCATTCCTGCATGAAGCGGGACAGGCACTGGAGGAGGGGGAGGCATCGCTGCGCGTGCAGCGTGTGCCGTTGAAGGAGGCCGTTGCAATGATCGAACGGCAGGAGATCGTGGACGGAAAGACCATTGCCGGCATCCTGCTGGCGGAACGAAAGAGAGCGAACCAATGAATGTCGTAGAACTCATCAGAAAAAAAAGGAACGGCGGCGAACTCACCTCTGCCGAACTGCAGTATGTCATCGACGGGTATGTGAAGGGTGCGGTCCCCGATTATCAGCTCTCGGCGTTCCTGATGGCGACGTACTTCCGCGGGATGACGAAGAATGAAACGAGGGAATTCACCCGGCTGATGCTCCATTCGGGCGATGTGCTCGATTTGAGCTCCATTCCCGGCGTGAAAGTGGACAAGCACTCCACCGGCGGCGTGGGGGACAAGATCTCCCTGCCCCTCGCTCCCATCGTTGCAGCCTGCGGTGTTCCGGTGCCGATGATCAGCGGACGAGGGCTTGGGCACACCGGCGGAACACTCGATAAACTGGAGGCGATCCCCGGATTCCGTACCGATCTGAGCGTCGACGAATACAAATCCGTCATCGCCGAGCTCGGACTTGTGATGATCGGTCAGACCAAAGAGATCGCACCTGCCGACAAGAAGATGTATGCACTGCGTGATGTGACCGCAACGGTAGAATGCATCCCGCTCATCGCCGGCAGCATCATGAGCAAGAAGCTGGCGGAAGGGATCGATGCACTGGTGCTGGATGTGAAGACCGGACGGGGAGCATTCATGCAGACGTATGAACGATCCGTGGAACTTGCACAGGCATTGGTGGAGATCGGTACGGGGTTCGGC
>JAVBYA010000440.1 GCA_030824295.1 Bacteroidota bacterium | reverse complement strand
AGCGCCATCAACGGGCATGAGCGAACGGGATTCATCGCGCGCGTTAAATTTCGCAAGGGGTTCTTTTGCTACTTTTCTTGCCCCGTCAAGAAAAGTAGAGAGTAGTAGTTTTTCCTGTGAAAATGTATTTTGGACGAGTCTGAAGGACGATGAAAACTAAACTTGATATGGGAACGGTCGGGGGACTCTTTCTGGGATGCTGCGCCATCTTCGGCTCGTTCCTGCTGGAAGGGGGACAGCTCGGAGCATTGATGCTCTGGCCGGCGATGATCATCGTCTTCGGCGGCACCTTCGCCACGGCGATGATCGGAACACCGATGGATGTACTGAAGAAGTTCTTCGTGACGCTCCGGCTGGCGGTCTTCACCCCCGTCTTCGATTACAGCGGCGTCATCGATACCGTCGTGAAATTCTCTATGATCGCCCGCAAGGAAGGGCTCCTGGTGCTGGAGAAGTATCTCGTGGAGATCCGCGATCCGTATCTGCACCGCATGTTCCGGTACATGGTGGACGGTGTGGATATCACGGTGCTGCGCGAGATCTCCGAGACCGAATCGGATTACGTAACGGACCGTCACCATAAGCACATCTCACTCTATCAGCGCATGGGCGGATATTCACCGACCATGGGCATCATCGGTACGGTGATGGGCCTCATCGCAACGCTGGCCAATGCCGGTGAGGATCCCACGCAGCTCATCAAGCACATCGCCGGTGCGTTCATTGCCACGCTGTGGGGTGTCTTCATGGCGAACATCGTCTGGCTGCCGATCGCGGATAAGCTCCGCAGCATCGACGATGAGGAACAGATCTATATGTCCCTCATCACGGCAGGCGTCGTCTCCATCCAGGAAGGGGAGATCCCGTCCGTCATCCGTTCCAAACTGAACAGCATGCTGCCCAAAGAACTCCAGTCACCCGAAGCATGAAACGACGGCAGAGACATAATGAACCGGCAGGACAGGAACGGTGGCTGCTCACCTATTCCGATCTGATCACGCTCCTGCTCGGGCTCTTCGTCATCCTCTATGCTATGTCCAAGATCGATACGAAGAAATACACGCAGTGGGTCGCGGCATTCGGCGGTGTCTTCGGTTCCAGTCAGGTGGACATGAAACAGGGGATCGGGGACAAAGGATTGGTCGAAGGGATGAACGAACAGATCCGGGTGCGGCAGATGATCAAGGAAGCACTCGACCTGAACGGGAAGAATGATGCCATCTCGGTCTCTATGGATGAACGGGGGGTCACCATCCACATCCAGGAGGAACTGCTCTTCCCGTCCGGCGGTGCAGATCTCAAGAACAGCTCGCTGGTCACGCTGGATTCGCTCGCCTACGTGTTCAAACGGCTTCCGAACGATATCCGCATCGAAGGACATACGGACAATATCCCCATCAATACGCCCCGTTTCCCGAGCAATTGGCACTTGTCGGTGAACAGGGCGATGAGTACCGGCTACTACCTTATTGAGCACCACCGGATGAATCCGGACAAGATCGCGGTGGTAGGGTATGGGGCGCAACGCCCGCTCGGTTCGAACGACACCGAGCGGGGAAGAGGATTGAACCGCCGCGTGGACATCGTCATCCAGATGTCCGCCGTGACACAGACTTTAGATCGTCAACGTCAACAAGCAATACAAGGAGAATAGTGATGAAATGGAATAATGTTCAGTTCGGCGACATGGACTTTGAGGAAAAACATGTCGTATATTTCCCCGAAGGCATCATCGGCTTTGAGGAATGCAAAAAGTTCCTCGTTGTCAACGATGAGAGCAGCGATCCGTTCCGCTGGCTGGTATCGCTGGACGACAGGGATTTGAGCTTTCCCGTCATCGATCCGGCACTCGTGCAGCACGATTTCACCGGCACGAACTTCCCGGCGCAGAATGTCTCCGTGCTCTCGGTCGTGGCCATCAAGTCCGATCTTGCGCAATCAACCGTCAACCTTAAAAGTCCCATTGTCATCAACAATGAGGACCGTACCGGAAAGCAGATCGTGTTGGAGAACGACCATCTCGATGTTCGTACCTCTCTGGCCCGCCTTGCGGAACCAGTACTGGAGTGAAATCGTATGCTGATACTTACACGCAAGATCGAAGAATCCATCAAGATCGGGGATACCATCACCATCAAGGTCCTGAGCGTCGCGGACGGTCAGGTGAAGATCGGTATCGATGCACCCCGTGATCTGAAGGTGCACCGCCAGGAGGTGTACGAAGAGATCCAGCGCCAGAACATCGAAGCGGCAAAGACCTCCAAATCGGATGTCTCCTCCGTCGCTTCCCTTATCAAACAACGAAGAACAACAAAGAAATAAGCGCTCAGCTGCTTGTTCCGGGGGTTAGCTATGTTCGTCATCATCGGTATCGTCGTTGTCATCGCAAGTGTGTTGGGCGGTTTTGTGATGCATCACGGACAGCTCGCCGTCCTGGTGCAGGTGAACGAGTTCATCATCATCGGCGGCGCCGCCATCGGCTCCATGCTCATTGGCGCTCCGATGCGCATCCTCAAGCACCTCGGCGGCAACATGACCCTGCTCTTCAAAGGGGATCCCTACACCAAAGAGGAGTTCCTGAACCTGCTCAAGACCATGTTCGAATTGTTCCATATCGCCACCAAGGACGGTCTGATGAACATCGAACAGCACATCGAGAAACCCGAGAGCAGCGCTATCTTCTCCAAGAACGCCTTCCTGATGCATCACCATCATGCCCTGCCGTACCTGGCGGACACGCTGAAACTGCTCCTGAGCGGCGGCGTCCCAGCGCACGATCTGGAATCACTCCTCGATGCGGATATGGATTCGCTCCATCTGGAGGGCTCTCAGGCTCCCGGTCTGCTCAACAAAACAAGCGACTCGCTCCCCGGTCTTGGTATCGTCGCTGCGGTGCTCGGCATCATCATCACCATGCAGGCCATCAATGGTCCGCCGGAAGTGATCGGTATGAAGGTCGCCGCCGCTCTCGTCGGCACATTCATCGGCATCCTGTTGTGCTACGGGTTCCTCGGTCCGATGTCCTCCCATATCGAGATCATCCACCAGTCCGAAGCCCGCTACCTGGAATGCATCAAGGTCGGTATCATCTCATACGCGAAGGGGAATGCCCCCGCGATGGTCGTCGAGTTCTCCCGGCGTGTCATCTTCAGCGATTTCCGCCCAACGTTCTCCGAGCTCGAACAGGCGATCAAGGACATCAAGTCCGCATCCACAGCCAAATAAGCCATGAAGCAGATACCGAAAGAGACACCGATACGCATCGTCAAAAAGAAGGTGATGGCGCACGGCCACCACGGCGGCGCGTGGAAAGTGGCCTATGCCGACTTCGTCACCGCCATGATGGCACTCTTCATCGTCCTCTGGATCGTCGGTCAGAGCAAACAGGTGAAGGAATATGTGGCGAATTACTTCAAGGATCCCGGCGCCTTCTTTGAGAACACCAAAGGCGGCGGCGCATTCGAGAAGAGCGATATGAAGGTGGGTGAACGGGTCACCGAGGAGTTCCTGAAACGCCAGGAAGAACAGATGAAGGAGATGGCCCAGAAGATCATGCATGAGATCAGCAAATCGCCGACCCTGGCGAGTCTCTCCAAACAGATCAAGATCGAGATGGTGAAGGAAGGTCTCCGCATCGAACTGGTGGACCAGTCACAATCCTTCTTCTTCGACGTCGGCACCGCCAATATGAAACAGGAGGCCGTGGACCTTCTGGGGGTCATCTCCAAGGAACTCAGTACCATCAAGAACAAGGTGGTCGTGGAAGGACACACAGACTCACGGCCGTATGCGCGGAAGGACGGGTATTCGAACTTCGAACTCAGCGCGGACCGGGCGAACAGCGCCCGCCGCGTGCTGATGAGCAAAGGGCTCACCGGCGGACAGGTCGTGGAGGTGCGCGGATATGCCGACAGCAAACTGCGCAATGTCAACGATCCCTACGATCTCACGAACAGAAGGATCAGCATCCTGGTGAAGTATGATGAACAATAGAGCAAAACCGTACACCATCCTCGTTGTGGACGATGATGAAGCACAGATCACACTGGTCGCTCAGGTCCTCTCCACGGACCAACGGCTTAACATCATCACAGCGACCGACGGGAAGGATGCCCTGAAGAAGGCCGAGATGCATGAGCCGCATATCATCATCTCCGACTATTATATGCCCGGCATGGACGGTTCGGAACTCTGCAAACGCATCAAGCAGCACGCCATCCTGAAGGAACGCATGTTCATCATGCTCACCTCCGCTTCCGCTGTACACGAAAAGGTGAAACTGCTCGAGAGCGGCGCGGACGAACTCCTGACAAAGCCCATCCATCCCGATGAACTTGTCTCGCGCGTTCAAGCCAGTCTTCGCATCGTCGTCCTGCAGCAGGACCTGAAGGCCGAACAGCAGAAGCTCTCCGAAGCGAACGAGCAGCTCAATGAGAGCTACGAGGGGATGCTCGACCTTCTGACCATCCTCGTCGGCATCCATGTCACCGATGCCGCCAAGCATGCCGAGGAAGCGACCAAGATCGCCGCCTGGTTCGCCGATAAACTTCAGATGACGCCGGAGGAACAGCAGCCCATCATGAGCGCTGCAGCGCTGCACGAGATCGGCAAGATCAATATCCCCGAGGATATCATGCTGAAGGAAGGGAAGAATTTCTATGCCCGTGAGCATGGACATTTCCCGGTCGCCGGATATCTGCTCCTTTCCCGCATCCCGAAACTCGCCGAGGTCGGACTCATCATCCGTCACCAGTTGGAGAACTATGACGGTTCCGGCTTCCCCGACCGCCTGATGAAAGAGGAGATCCCCATCGGCTCCCGTATCCTGCGCGGCATCAACTATCTGGAGCACATCACCACCGAGGGGATGGATACGGAGAAGATGATCGAAGCGCTGCACAAAGTGCAGGGAACGCTGCTCGATACGATGATCGTCCAGCTGATGGAGGAGTACATCCTTACCACCAAGACCAAGGACTGGATCAACGATAAAGCGACCGTTACGGTATTGGAACTGGCGGCAGGGATGATCCTGGCGGCGGATCTGACCACCGGCAGCGGCACGAAACTCCTGCCGAAGGATACCGTCATGACCCCCACGTTGGTCAAGAAGATCCTTGCTCACAATCAGTTCGATCCCATCATCGGCAGTATCTTTGTCTTCCGGTGAGCGCACCTCATCTTCTTCTTCAGTAATGTCACCCACAACGGCGGCGGGATCGATGGTCCCGCCGCCGTTTCTTTTGGCAGGTGATTTCAGCAGAAAAACGACACTATCTGATTCAGTTTGTCTCTTGAAAGTTCTTCAACACTCCATCCCCATCGTCGTTTTCTGCGATAAATGGCCGTTTTTCAGCCGTATCACCTTTTCCCGTTTGTAGAATCTACAATCCTATTGGAATAAAAGTGCCGTTTTTGGCTAAATAACGGCACTTGTTTTTGGCACCTGCATTGAACTTCAGTCGGACAGCGAGTTCAACTAATCTGTCGGGGGACACAATGCAGCCTTCATCACTTTCCAACAATTTCAGATCATCATTCGATCACCGGGAATATACCCAGATCGATGAATCGATCGCCCACTATTCCAACGCCAACATTTCGCATGTCACTCCGGACCTTCTGGAGATGATCTGGGACCGCACGCAGGACGGAATGCTGTTAACGGACAGCGACGGACTGATCGTTGCCGTGAATGCAGCGTTCTGCGGTCTTACCGGCATGACCGAAATGGAACTGGTCGGTTTTCCGTTCACGGTCATCTATGACAGCACCACGGACCGGAAGACCATCTTCGATACCTATCTGGATCTCGTTCGTGCACAGCAGATACCGAAGAAGTACGAACAGGAACTCCATCTCAACTCCGGCCAACGGGTCTATGCCGAGATCCTCACCTCCACACTGGTGGACGATGCGCAGGAAGTGTACGTGCTCACTGAGTATCGCGACATCAGCGACCGGAAGCGGTGGGAACGCGCCATGCGTCTCAGCGAGGTCCGGTACCGCTCGTTGTTCGAGAACGCCGTGCTGCCGATGTATGAATCCTCCATCGACGGGAAGCTGACCAATGCGAACATCGCCATGATGAAACTCCTCGGGTATGATTCCTACTCCGAGTTGCTCGCGCTCAATTTGGAGAAGGACGTGTATGTCCATCCCGAACAGCGCATGACGTTCCTGGACAGGATCCAGACCGGCGCGGAAGGGCGTCCCGCAGAACTGCAGCTCAAACGGAAGGACGGCAGCATCATCGTTGTGCTCGCGCACTCCCGCATCCTCCGCGACGAGCAAGGCGCAGTGCTCGGCTTCGAAGGCGTACTGGAGAACATCACCGAACAGAAGGAACTGGAATACCAGGTCCAGGCGAACATTAAGAAGCTGGAAGCGAACCGCGAAGAACTCACACGGCTGAACGCACAGAAGGACAAGATCCTCGCCATCGTGTCGCACGATCTCCGCTCGCCGTTCAGCTCCATCCTCGGGTTCTGCGATCTGCTGAAGAGCGAGTTCACCACACTCTCGGACAAGGAGAAGATGGAGTACATCGGATTCATCAACGAAGCGGCGATGCAGCAGTTGACCATGGTGAACTCCATCCTGGACTGGTCCCGGCTGGAGACCGGACGCATCAACATGCACGTGCAGCCCCTCGATCTCCGCACGCTCGTTTCCACCGTGGCAACATCCATGCTCGGTCTTTCGCTGAAGAAGGGTATCACCATCCGCTATTCCGTGCCGGAAGGGACGGTCCTGCCCGCGGACGAACATCTCATCCGCCGCCTGCTGCTCAATCTGATCGGCAACGCCCTCAAATTCACTCCCGCGAACGGAACCGTCTCCATCGATGTCACTGCGGATACGGACGGACAGCTGGTCATGTCCGTCTCCGACACCGGCGTCGGCATCCCGGCCGAGGACCTCGGAAAACTGTTCCGCATCGAAGAGAAATACTCTCGCCAGGGACTGCAGGGGGAGAATGGTACGGGATTGGGTCTGCCGATGTGCTACGAGATCATGAAGAAGCACAACGGCACCATCGAAGCGGTGAGCGAAGAAGGACACGGCACATCGTTCATCCTCACCTTCAATAAAGTGGTCCGTTCCACCTGTAAGAAAGTACTCATCGTGGACGATCAGGTCGGGAACCGGCTCATCATCTCCCGGTTCATGAAACGGATCTCCGAAGGGTCCGAGACCTTCTTCGCTGAAACGGCGAAGGAAGCGCTCGCCCTCATGACGACGAACGTTCCCGATCTTATCATCACCGATTTCCACATGCCGCAGATGAACGGGATCGAATTCCTCCGCGCCGTCCGCAACGACGAACGGATGAAGAACATGCCGGTGATCCTGGTCTCCGGTGCGAATCTGGAGGAGCATATCCAGTCGGATATGATGACGAAGATCCTCCGCAAGCCCATCAATTTCAATGAACTGAAAGGAGTGATGCAGACCATCCAATTCTAATTCAACCCCCCAATACATGCAACTCGCGAATGGCTTCGCTCTCCCCCGGGCGGAGCCGTTTTTTTTTTGCCCCCGTTCGGATGCATCCGGCTGTTTTGCACCAGCGGTATTGTCCTTTTTGCTGTTCACGGATAAGACGGTCCGATAACCGCCGCGGCTCCTCTGCCGGTCGATTTCACCCGTTGCTACTCTTCCCAAACTTCTCTACGTTGCGCAGGATGATACACCGGCACGATGCGGACCAGAGGATCGGCCGTTCGTCGGTCGCCCCCCGCTTCCGGTGCGCGCGTGCGCGAACCACCTTCCATCATCCCGTCTCTCAGGAGGCACTATGCAATCCTTCATCGCTCACCTCTGGAAGTTCGCATTGATCTCCGCCGCCGGTACGGCCGGAAGCACCACCTTCGGTCTTATGATGTACGGCAGCGAGGTCTTCAACTATACCGGCGTCACCTTCGCATTCATTGCGTTCGGCCTCTCCGGTTCTTTCATCTTCGCCTTCTATCATGTGTATGGTTTCTCCAACTCCGTCACCGCCGCTATGACGGTCAGCGTCGTTCAGTTCATCACCGCCTCCTCCTGGATGCCGATGCTGAACGCCGGCATATGGTCGTTCGGTGTGAATCTGCCGGTGGTCTGGCTCGCGTTCCTGTTCGAGCGGAAACTATCGGTGTTCCATTGGGCGAAATGCTTCGTGGTCGGCATTGTCTACGGTGCGGTCTTCGTGCTGCTGACCCTCATCGTCGGTCTGCTCCAGAGCGGTTCCGAGATACCGCCGGCCGTGTTCCGCGCGAACTATATCGACGGACTGCTCATCGGTCTCGGTATGGGGCTGGGCGTGCAGGCGGGGGAGGCGAATATCCATTCGGTAGGACGCAAATGAGGAGGAACGGATGATCGATCCGGCCGGTTCACCGCCGCCGGATCGCCGTGACGGTGGATACGGGGGAGAGGTTGCCTTCCATCATACATCTTGGTATCTTGAGCCACACACAGAGACCCAGGATCCCATGAAGAATGCCTATATTGCCGTCCGAGATTTTGTCCTTCGGTATCCCGCCATTCTGGCCTCGTATTTCATCTACAGTTACTACTTCATCTCCACGATGGAGTTCTACATCAAGTTCAAGAACCGCCACTTCGGTACGACCGACGCCCTGCGGCATTTCGATACCTTGTTGTGGATGTGGGTGCTGGCGTACGCATTGGTGAAGGTGATCGAACTGCGCGAGCGGCTGCATAAGAGGGAGAAGGAGATCCTGGAGCATGAGTACAACATCCAGTTGAAAGAGACGCAGATCCAGACGCTGCACGAAGTGATCATGACGCTGAAGCATGAGATCAATAATCCGCTCGCCATCATCCTTGGATATGCGCGGCTGCTGAAGAAGAGCACCACGGACCCGGAGTCACTCAAGAAGATCGAAGAGATCGAGACCGCTTCGCAGCGCATCAACCATGCGCTCAAGGAGTTCTCCGCCGCCAAGGTCTACGAGGTCACCGATTCACCGGTAGGGAAGCTGGTCGATATCCCCCCGTTCGAAGCACGGAAGCAGTCGTGACCCAGCACGAGCAGTGGATGACCCTGGCCCTGAAGCAGGCCGTCCGTGCGTTCGATGCGGATGAGGTCCCCGTCGGCGCCATCGTCGTGCACAAGAACACCATCATCGCCAAAGGGCACAATCAAGTGGAGACGCTGCATGACCCCACCGCCCATGCGGAGATGATCGCCCTCACCGCCGCCGCCGCTCATCTGGAAAGTAAGTTCCTCAAG
>JAVBYA010000140.1 GCA_030824295.1 Bacteroidota bacterium | reverse complement strand
TCAACGAATGTTGCCTGCCGCGACACGGGGAGGTTCCCCTGTGCGGTCAGCATTCCGGCAATAAGAAGGATCGATACAATGAAATGTTTCATGCGGCAGCTCGATTATTGATTGTTGAAGTTCGTCGTGTCAGAACAATGACGGTAACGCATAGTTCACCCAAAGATAGAACGCCAGACCGGATGTTTGTGTGTCCGGCCCCACAGCATCGTTCTTTTTGAAATCATTCTTGTCCGAATCCGTGACCGTAGCGGTCCAGATATTATCCTTGGCGAAGATGTTGTACTCCGCACCGAGTCCGGCAGAGAGCACGGGCGTGATGTACATCTCCAGTCCTGCCTTGCCGTCGAACCCGATATTGTCGTTCAGCAGGGAATAACTCAGCTCGTCTCCGTAAAAATCCTTTCCGGTCGCATTGAATTCCGTCATCCAGTATTTCACATCCCCCTGCAGCACCAGTCCGAACCGGCGGAAATAGAATTTCTTCACCATGCCGATATTCACATATCCGGTGAACGAGGGACCGATATCGACAGCTTCGCGGAACGGACCGCCGACCACTTCCCGCGTACTGTTATAGACGGGCAGATGGAACTTCCCCTCGATCGGCATGATGCCGATGGACGCACCGACGTGGAACCACAGTTCGGAGATCTTCGTGTTGTTCGCGATGTTCGCCTGCAGCCAGAAGAAGGGTCCGAAGGCATTCTTCGCTTCGCTGGTAACGGTCGCCGCAAAATCGAATTTGTCCAGACCGAACCGGGTCGCCGTGTTATCGAACGGTGAGATCGTCACCGGCATCATGCCGAGCCCGAACACCGCGTTCACGCCGATCATCGGTATCTCCGTTACGGAGAGACCCGGAGAGTAATTCAAGCCGGTGATGGTCTGTGCGTACGAGGTGGCAGCTTCGTCCGACTTGTTATCCCCGACTTCGCGGATCTTCACAAAGCCCCGTTTGCTCCGGACGATCTCACCGGATTCCGTCTCTTCCAGTTCTTCGATCCAATATGTATCGTCCAATCCGACCCCTTCCCGAGTGCCGAGTGTCAGGTTCACACCGAACGTGGTCGTTTCAGAGACGGTGCCGGTCAATTGGAACTCCTCCAGTTTCTTCGTCTCATTCCCGACATTCACCGCGCTGACGGATACGACGCCGGAGAAGGTCTCCCATTCCAATCCATCGCTCGCCGATTGGTCCCGGGTCTCGCTCCGGTCGATCGCCGTTCCCTTCCATCCTTTGGCCGCACCGATGTACCGCACGGTGGCATTGTTGGACCGATCCACTGCCAGCTGGAACCAGAGGAGCCCGGCCTTCATTGCATGCGTGTGTGTCACTGTCGGAACGCGCCGCACCACCTTTCCCTGATCGTTCTTCACATCGCGCTCTCCGGTCGTCACACGGTGGTCGAAGTACTCCACATACGGAACGTAGAAGAAACCGGAGTTCAGGATCGATTCCAACTGTGCGGCGGAGAGTCCGGCCGACTGCGCTTTCGTTGCCAGGAAGGAATTCCGTTCCGTTTCACTCAGGTTCTGTTTGCTGAGCATCTCTTTGTTGATGTCGAGCAGTTCCAGGAACTTCGGCGCCAGTGTCTTCTCGATAGCGGCGCGGACCTGTTCTGCTGATACAGAACCCATCCCGTTTGTCGCCGTGACGAAATCATCCACAACGGATTGCGGGAGTGAGGTATAGTTGAAGCGCTCCATCCTGACGCTCTTGGCGAACATCTCCGCGATATGGTCCGACTGTTGTTTGCTGAGCCGTGCAGAGGAACCGGCGGCAACATGGCCGACGAATGAGACGACCTTCTTCTTATACTGAGCAATGGACGGAGCGGTACCGATGCACAACGCAAGGAAGCACAGAATGATCTGCTTTTTCATAGTGATGAGAGGTTAGTGAGTGTGAGAACTCGTCGGTGGGGTTGTGGGCGTTCACGGGATCGAACCGCGGACCTCCTGCTTGTAAGGCAGGCGCTCTAAACCAGCTGAGCTAAACGCCCTGAAAGATTTTTATAACTGAACAATATACGGAGTTTTCGTCCCCTTTCAAAACCGTTACTCTTATGGTTTTGCGGCGGAATTCCCGAATTACACGGGGTATTCCAGAAGGAACCGGTCCACTGCATCACGCCAATCGGGGATATCCTTCCCTAACGCCTTCTGCAATCCGTTGTTCGACATGGCCGAAAAGAGCGGCCGTTGTGCCGGACTCGGGAACATGCTCATCGGCACCGGAACGATGGTCGACGGGAGCGAGAGTTTCCGAGCAACATACCGTCCCCATTCATAGCGGGAGGCATGATCACTGTTGGTCAGATGATACAGTCCGGTCAGTCCGCCGTCCAACGCCAGAAGCGTATAGGTCACAAGGTCGATGGTGCTGGTCGGGACCGACACTTCGTCCGCCGTCAGTTTCAGCACCGGATTCTTCTGTGACCACTGCAGCAGTTTGTGGATGAAGTTCTGTGTTCCATTCCCGAACACCCAGCTTGTCCGCAGTACGAGAGAAGGGGCACCGGAGTCGAGCACGGCACGCTCTCCCTGGTGCTTGCTTCTGCCGTACACATTCAGCGGATGCGGTGCATCCTCTTCCGTGTACAGCGTACCTTTTGCACCGTCGAACACATAGTCAGTACTGTAATGGACCAGCATGATCTTCCGTTCGGCACACAGCCCGGCGATCGTGCTGACCGCCTCCGCATTGATCCTCATCGCTGTTTCCTGCTGCTGTTCGGCAAGGTCCACGGCATTGTACGCCGCACAATTCACGATGACCGAAGGACGAACGGCATCGATGACCGACGAGAGGGAATCAGCCGATGTGATGTCGCAATCCTTCTCATTCGGAGCCGTGACCGCTGCACCGTGTGTGTGAAGGTCCCGGGCGAACTGCTTGCCCAGCTGTCCGTTCGCACCGAGGATAAGGTAGGATCTGTTCATGGGACCTGTATGATGATGATTAGAATCCGATGCCGATGAGGAAGTCGATGCCGGAGTTCCGGATGGTCAATGCATCGCTCTTGTACACGGGGATGATGCTCATGCCGTAACGGACCTCAGCATGAAGATCCGGTATCGGTCCGAGAGGGAACTGAACACCTGCGCCGACCGATGCGCCGAGATCCGATTCCCCTTCGGACAAGGCATCGGTCACTGCCGTCACTTGCTGCGCGTCGATATGAAAGAGATAATCGAACCGGGGACCTGCCGTCAGATAATAATCGAATGAAGCATCGCCGAAACGGTACTTCATCAGTAACGGGATCGAAAAATAGACGAGAGACGGTTCCACGGCCGCCGGACCGTTCGGCATCGACATTCCCCTCTGCACATACCATAGTTCCGCCAGGAAGCTGAGTCCGCGCATGTGGAACCCTTCCACGAACACGCCGGCAGCCGCACCGATCCGGAATCCTGTCTCGGGTGAGGTGCCGTTCGTGTACGTCCAGGACTGAGTTGCCGCTGTCACTCCGGACACGACACCGACACTGCTCAGCGACTGCGAACAGACCGGCTGGATGACGGCAGCGGACAGGACGATGATGAAAAGGATGCGCATAGGAGACGGCAATGCTGAACTACTTCCGGTAGAACTCAATGATGGATTCAGCAACGAAGCGCACCTGTGCTTCCGTCAGTTCGGGGAAGATCGGGAGCGCCAGCGAGGTGGAAGCAGCATCATCGGAGACCGGAAAGAGGTCCTTGCTTGTCGGTAAGGATGCAAAGCATTCCTGGCGGTGGAACGGCACCGGATAATAGATCTCCGAACCGATGCTCTTCGTACCGAGGAACGCTTTCAATTCATCACGGCGGGGCACCCGGATGATGTACTGATTGTAGATGTGATGGTTCACCGCACCCGATTCCCGGTAGACCGCCTCCGGAAGCCGGATCGGCACACCGGATGCGGAAAGGATACTATTATAGAGCGCTGCATTCTCCCTGCGCCGGGCGGACCATCGTTCCAAATGGGGCAGCTTCACATCCAGCACCGCCGCCTGAATGGCATCGATGCGGAAATTGCCGCCGACGAACTGATGATAATATTTCACCTTACTGCCGTGGACACGCAGCATCTTCAAGCGGTCCGCCATGGCATCGTCGTTGGTGGTGACGAGTCCTGCATCCCCGAACGCTCCGAGATTCTTGCTCGGGAAGAATGAGAAGCAGCCGATGGCGCCGAAATTCCCCACCTTCACTCCGTCCTTATACTGCACACCGATCGCCTGCGCACCGTCTTCGATCACCGGGATGCTGTGTTTGTTCGCAACGGCCATCACTGCGGCCATGTCGGCGCTTTGACCGTACAGATGGACCGGGATGATCGCTTTCGTTCTGGAAGTGATCTTCCGTTCCATATCCTTCGGATCGATGTTGAAGGTGACCGGGTCCACGTCCGTGAAGACCGGAACAGCATTCAACCGGGACACGACGCCGGCGGTCGCAAAGAAGGAATAGGTCGGGACGATGACCTCATCCCCCGGACGGATGTCCAGCGCCATCAGCGCCAGCAGCAGTGCATCCGTTCCGGACGATACGCCGATGGCATATTTCGCGCCGAGATAGGCAGCGACATTCTTCTCGAACGTATCCACTTCCGCTCCCAGGATGAATGCCTGGGATGCTGAAACGCGGAGCACAGCGGCATCCAGCTCGGATTTCAATGATTGGTATTGGAGTTTCAGGTCTAATAATGGGACGTTCATGGTCGTTCTTTCTCTGATAATACGGTGAGAATATACGGACGCTTCACTGAGTTAGCAAGGAGGATTGTCGGCAAGCGGAAAGGCCGGGCTCTTGGCCCTTTAAAACAGCAGCGCGAAGCCGGGGGCTTCGCGCTGCTGGATCGGGAAAGGACGAACGATCACTTTTTCTTGATGATGCGGGCCGGTACACCGGCAACGGTCGCACCCGCCGGCACATCTTTGGTCACTACCGCACCCGCGCCGACAATGGCATGTTCGCCGATCGTAACACCGCAGATGATGGTGGCGGAGGAACCGATGGATGCGCCCTTCTTCACGAACGTTTCCACCACATGCCAGTCCTGCTCGCTCTGCATCGAGCCGTCCGGATTGGTCGCGCGGGGATACTTATCATTGGTGAATGTGACGTTATGTCCGATGAAGACATTGTCCTCGATATGCACCCCTTCGCAAATGAACGTATGCGATGAGATCTTGCAGTTCTTCCCCACCGTGGCGTTCTTTTGGATCTCCACGAACGTGCCGACCTTTGTGTTATCGTCGATGGAGCAGCCGTAGAGATTGGTGAAATCGAAGATCTTCACATCTTTGCCGAGTTTCACATTGTTCTGATTCTTCTTTTCCATGTCCGTTCCTTTAGAGTTCGATGATCTTGCCGCGGTTCTTGATGGACAGTTCGCTGGCCTCAAGGATCTTGACGACCTTCAGTCCTTCGATGCCGCTTGTCAGCGGTTTCCGTTTCTGCTGGATCGCATCGATGCATTCCTTCACTGCCAGAGAGAGTGCTTCGGACTGGCTCACCTTGGGGGAATACATGTCGCCGATACGGTACTGCACCAGCGCATTATAGATCCCCTCCTGGTTCTCCAGTTCCACACCGCTGTCATAGATCTTGATCTTCTCCGAGTTCTCCATATCGTCGAACATCAGCATCTTCTTCTTCCCGCCGACCAGCATGCGGCGGATCTTCACCGGTGATGTCCAGTTCACATGGAAATGCGCAAAGCAATTATCCTCGAAATAGAGGGACAGGTGTGCGATGTTCTCGTGATTGTAATAATTGGCGATACCGTTCGCACAGACCGCTTTCACTTTCTTCCCCAGCACATAGTCCATGATGGAGAGATCATGCGGCGCAAGGTCCCAGACGACGTTCACGTCATGCTGGAAGAGACCGAGGTTCACCCGCACGGAGTCGAAATAGATCACATCGCCAAGCTCCCCTTTGTCCACGGTCTCTTTGATCTTCCGGACCGCGCCGGTATAGATGAAGGTATGGTCAACAAAGATTCGGAGGTTCTTCTTCTCGGCAAGCTCGATGAGTTCTTCCGCTTCCTGCGATGACGCGGTGAACGGTTTCTCCACCCAGATATGCTTGCCGGCTTCCAACGCCTGCTTGGCGATGGCATAATGATACGCCACAGGGATGGCGATCGCGATCAGTTCGATGGAGGGGTTCTGCAGCAGCTGCTGATGGTCGGACGTCAGGATGACGTTGGAGAATTTCTCTTCGATGAAGCGGAGCCGGGCAGGATTTTTATCACAGCCGTAGACCCGTTTCACCGTAGGATTGGAGAGAAAGTTCCGTACAAGATTCGGTCCCCAGTACCCAAGACCTATGATTCCGATATCCATGATTCATTCCTCGTGTGAAGAGTGGAGAGTTGACCCGCGTCATTTCCCGCCGCGGCCGAAGACCATCACCGGGATGGTCTTAAGGATCAGCTGGAGATCGAGGGCCGGGGAGATATTCCCGATATAATACAGGTCAAGCACCACCATCTCATCGAATCCCCCTTCGGCACGGCTCGAAACCTGCCATAAACCTGTGCAGCCGGGCAGCACGGAAAGCCGGCGTTTATGCCATTCATCGTACGCTTCATATTCGTAGGGCAGGCAGGGACGCGGACCGACAAGACTCATATCCCCTTTCAGCACGTTGAACAGCTGCGGCAGTTCATCCAGACTGGTCTTGCGGATGAACCGCCCGATGGTTGTCACCTGCTTCTCGTTCACGACTTTGGATGAACCGTTCGTATTCTCGATGTTCCCTTTGATGAAGTTCTGCATCCGTACGATGCGGTCCTGATCCTGATCGCTCCCCTGACGCATCGACCGGAACTTATAGAAGTTGAACTGCCTGCCGTGCTTTCCGACACGGATCTGGCTGTAGAAGATCGGTCCGGGCGAGGAGAATTTGATGAATAAGGCGATGACCGCCAACGGGAGCGAGAGGAGGAGGATGCCAACAGCAGCTCCGACCACATCGATCGCACGCTTCACGACCCAGATATAATCCTCCTCGTTCACCCCCCGCAGCGGTGCGATGGGAAGATCGAAATAGGAGTCGACATTGAACTTCTTGTGCACCACCTCGAACAACGGCGAGGCAACGTTGATATGCGCCCGCGTCTGCCGGCACTGATCGATGATGTGCATCAGCACCTCGTAACCCACACCGGACTCCGCAACGATGATCTCATTCACATCGTACTTCTGCACAACGTCGTCGACCTCGTCGATCCCGCCGAGCACCGTGTAGCGCTCATAGACGACCGACCCTTTCGGCAGCTCATCCGTGACGAATCCGACCAGTTCGAACCCATAGATGTTCCCGATCCCCATCTCCACGGCAAAGCTCTTCGCCGGAATACCGCTGCCGGCAATGACCACCTTCTTCGGCCGTTCCTTGTTCTTATTGTAGCGGATATACAGCGGGGTGAAGATGAAGACACGGTAGATGATGATACTCGTGACCGATATCCCGGCGAACGATGCCACGGCCAGCCGGCTGTCGATGATCCACGGTGAGCGGAAGAAGAATGCAATGGCGGACAGGGCGATCACTGCGTAGGACATGCAGATGAAGATGATCACCGCTTGTTTCACATGGGTCAGGACGATGTTCTGCCTGTACAGATTGCGGCTTTGGAATATGAGCAGGATGAGGAACGAGAAAATGAAGAACGAATAGAACTCCGGCGACGTGAGATAGTACTTCCACATCTCACCCTGCACATGCGAGACGCCTTTCAGCTGCATGGCAACGCTGAACGCGACCCGCAGCACGAGGAAATCGAGGATGACCAGAAGGATTTTATACGGGGGGAGCTTCATCGACCGTAGAAACCCTTGATCTGTTCTGCAATATAGACGATCTGTTCATCCGTCAGTTCGGCATACATCGGCAGCGAGAGCAGTTTCCCCGCGAACGACTCTGCGACCGGGAAGGCCCCCTGCGTATAGCCAAGACCGGCGAAACACTGCTGCTGATGGAGCGGAACGGGATAATGCAGTCCGGTCGACACTCCATGGTCGTTCAAATATTTCATCAGTTCATCACGGCGCTCGGCCAGAATGACGAACAGATGATAGACATGCTTGGAATATTCCATCGCCTTCGGAAGCACGATGTTCGGAATATCCTTCAGTGCCCGGCGATAGCTCTCCGCTGCACGCCGCCGCTGCTCCGTCCATCCCGCCAGATGCGGCATCTTCACTCCGAGGACCGCTCCCTGGATACCGTCCATGCGGTAGTTGTGGCCATAGGTCTCATGGTGGTATTTCTTCTCCGATCCATGGTCCCGGAACAGGCGTACCGTCCGAGCCAGCGCATCATCGTTCGTTGTGACCGCTCCCCCTTCACCGTATGCTCCGAGGTTCTTGCCGGGATAGAAACTGAAGGAGGCGATCGTTCCGATGCCGCCGACCTTCTTCCCTTTATACTCTGTGAGATGCGCCTGCGCAGCATCCTCCACCAGCGGGATCCCGTGCTTGTCTGCGACCTTCTTCAATGCATCCAGATCCGCTGCCTGTCCGTACAGATGGACCGCAACGATCGCTTTGGTCTTCGGCGTGATGGCTGCTTCCACTTTTGCCGGATCGAGATTGTAGGAATCCTTCTCGCAGTCCACGAACACCGGCGTAGCACCGCACAGCGTTGCACCCCAGGCCGTTGCGATGAACGTGTTCACCGGAATGATCACCTCGTCGCCATGACCGACGCCGAGCGCCAGCAATGCCAGATGGTTGCCGTCCGTACCGGAGCCTACCGCGATGCAGTGTTTCACCTGATGTGCTTCAGCGAATGCTTTTTCGAAATCGGTCACCGATTTGCCGAGGATGTAAGCGGTATTATCGAGAACGTTCTGGATGGCGGGAGCGATCTCGTTCCGCAATGACTGGTATTGTGCTTTCAGATCAAGGAATGGGATTGTCATAAATTCTTCTTTGCCTTAGGGTGGATGAGTTCGGAATAAAGTTGTTCATACCGCTTGACGATGGAACCCCAATGGAAGGCCTCGAATGACCGGTCGCGCAGTTCCACCGCAGACCGGCGGTCCGTTCCTGTCGCCAGCACATTCAGCAATACCTTCTCCAGCTCCGCTGCATCTCCGCTCCGGAACAGGAACGGATGGCGGTCGCCGACCACGGCCCTGTTCTCCGGAATATCGGAACAGACGACCGGAACAGCGGTTGAGATGGCTTCCAGCAGCATCATGGACATCGCTTCCACCTCGGACGGGAAGATGAACACCTCGGCACGAGACA
>JAVBYA010000216.1 GCA_030824295.1 Bacteroidota bacterium | reverse complement strand
TGAACCAGCCGTTGTCGAACACATCCGCCGTGGCGGCAGGATTCTTGTAATATCCCAGCATGATGTTCGGACCTTTTCCGTACACCTCGCCGATCCCGTCCTTATCCGGTTCGTTGATGCGCAATTCCACACCGGGAAGCGTTATCCCTGCAGCATCATCCTTGAACTTCGTGGGGGAATTCAGGGCGAGAATGGGGGACGTTTCCGTCAGACCGTAGCCCTGCACGAAATTGAACCCCAGATCCCGCAGTCCTTTCGCCACCATCGGATCAGGAGCCGCCCCGCCGGCCAGGAAGAAACGGATGGATCCTCCGAATTTACGGTGCAATTCCTTGAAGACCGCTTTCTTGGCGCTCTTCCAGCCGACGAACTGCATCAGGTCTGTTGCCGTCACCAGATGCGGGAGAATCTTCGCCACCGCTTTCTTCTCCTGGATCCCTTTATGGATGCGCTTGAACATCTTGTCGTACAAAAGCGGAACACCGAGCAGAATGGTCGCTTTCACCCGCTGCAGGTCGTCCGTGACGGTCTTCAGCGAACGGGCGAAATGGATGGAGGAGCCGGCATACAAAGGCAGGAGCAGACCGCAGGTGCATTCGTATGTGTGATGGATCGGGAGTACGGAAAGGAACCGGTCCTCGGGATACATCATGAAGACGCTCAGCATGGACATGAGATTGGTCGCCAGATTATGCTGCGAGAGCATCACTCCTTTGGACCGTCCCAGAGTACCGGAGGTGAAAAGGATGACGCTCATCGCCTTCGGGTCGATCTTCGGAAGTTCTTCGATGGAGCATCCGGGACTGGAACGGAGCAGGTCGGTCATGGCGTGGAACGGACCCTCCGCCGTGTAGGGGTCCATGCAGATGTAATGCTTCACTTTGTGGAGCGACGAATGGGACTCAGAGAAGATCGATGCATACTGAGCGCTGAAGATGACCGCTTCGGCATCCGATTCGTGGATCACGTTCAGCACCTCGTTCTCATGCAGATTCCGGTCCACCGGCACTGCGACATAGTTGAACGCGGCGAGGGTCAGATAACTGACCGCCCACTGTGTGCGGTTCTCGCCGATGATGGCAACATGCGTCCGCTCTTTAAGTCCGAGCGCACGGAGCGCCATACCGAATTTCATCACATGCATCAGCAGAGAACTGTATGTGAGCCGCGGCATCGGCGTATCGCTCAGGTCCTCCATCGCGAGTTTATCGGGATAGACGTTGGACGAACGGATGATCAGGTCCTGCAGTGATGAGATGGAGGGAACAGGATGGATCTTCAGGGGGGATTGCATGATGGTCTCTCGAAGGTGATGGATTGTCGGGTAAATAGTACCGCTAATTCCCTCGAAGAACAATCGAAGAATTCATTCCAGCGGACCATCTGCTCCGTTATCAGCATGCACAATATCGTTCCGGCTGCTTCGTCTTTCAATATACCCCATCGATCACACAACAATCATCATCAGGAGGTACTATGAAACGCTTTATCGCTATGGGGGCGGTGCTGCTGGCTACCGGCGCCGCTGTGTACGGCTGTCGGCCGGATTCGGAAGAGGGACGGATGAAACATGCCGAACAACGGGCGGAATGGATGGCAGAGAAAATGACGGATGAACTGGAACTGACATCGGAACAGCAGAAGGTGCTGCAGGAGGTGAAGAGGAATCTGCTTTCAAAGAGGAGTGCAATGAAAGATCTGCATGGCGGAGTGCTAAGCGATCTCTTCTCGCTGACGGAGAAAGGGACGCTTACGGAGAAGGAGGTCAACGAAATGTTCGAACAGCGGGAAGCACAACTGAAAGAGCTTCGCTCGTATGTTGTCACCCAATATGTTGCCTTCCATAATTCCCTCACACCGGAACAGCGGTCGACCCTGCGCGGGAAACTCTCACGCTTCAAGGACCATCTCCACTGACCGGTACCGGCACTCGAACAAAATAAAAAACCCCCGGAAGGATATTCCGGGGGTTTTTTATTGTACTGTACACAACACTACGGCTGTTACTTGACGCCGATCTCATCCATGCGGCCGTTCGCATTCACGGCTGCTTGACCGTTCCTGCGGAAGCGCGCCAGCAGTCCGGAAGGACGGTTGAAGAATGCCGGGATGCGGGTCTTCCACTCATCCACCTTCATATACACGACAGGCACGAGCAGCAACGTCAGGAACATGGAACTGGTCAGACCGCCGACAAGCACCCAGGCGAGACCGGTCTTCCATTCACCGCCGGCGCTCTTGGAGAGAGCGATCGGGAGCATACCCATGATCATCGTCAGTGTCGTCATCAGGATCGGACGGAGACGGGATTGACCCGCTTCCAGCAGCGCTTCATATGTTGAGAGTCCGCTCTCCGCGCGCGTCTGGTTCGTCCGGTCCACCAGCAGGATGGCGTTCTTCGCCACCAGACCGATGAGCATGATGAACCCGAGCATGGCGAAGATGCTGAGCGCCTTGCCGGTGATGGCGAGCGCCGCGAATGCACCGATGAGCGCCATCGGAATGGAGAAGAGCACCACGAACGGATAGACGTACGAGTCGTAGAGCGCGACCATGATCAGGTAGACGAACAGGATACCGGCAAGCATCGCCAGACCCATGCTGCCGAATCCTTCGGACTGGTTCTTCTCGTTGCCGAGATAGACGATGCTGGTCCCTGCCGGCAGTCTCGTCCCGGCAAGTTCCTTACGGAACTCCTGAACGATGGTGCCGGCCGGCCGTTCCACCGCCTGCGAGTTCACATACACCACGCTGATACGGTCCTGACGCTGCAGACGGCTCGGTCCGGCGGACTGGTAGATGGTGGCGAACTGCTTGAGTTCCACCTGCTGACCGCGGTTGTTGATGAATGCGATGCTTCCCAGATCATCGGTGGACGAACGGTCGAACTCGTCCAGATGGATGCGGATGCTGTATTCGTTGTTCCCGTCGCGGTATTTCGAATCATCATCGCCGGCCAGGGCGATGCGGAGCGTGGCACCGACCTCCGCGACGGAGAGGCCGAACTGCGCCATCTTCGCACGGTCGATATCCACCTGCATCTCCGGTTTGCCCGCTTCAGCGGAAAGGCGGACGTCCGCCGTCCCTTTCACCCGTTCCAGCAGCATCTTCACCGTATCGGCGCCTGCCAGCACCGTGGACATATCGGTGCCGGTGACGGCGATCTGGATCGGCGCCTGGTCCGCCGCGCCGAAGATACCGATCGGGCTGACGTAGACCTTCAGTCCGGGGATCTCTTTGATCTTCTCTTTGATGTTCAGTCCCACCTGTGTGGTGGAGATGGAGCGCTGATTCTTGGGAACGAGCGCCACGTTGAACTGTACGACGTTATTGCTGCTGGTGCCGATGAACCCGTCCGCCGATACGCCGACAGTGGTGAACACTTTCTTCACTTCCGGCATGGTGGAAAGGATCCGCTCGATGGTGAGCGAGGTCTGGTTCGTCTGTTCCACATTGGCGCCGGGAGGAAGTTCCACGGTGACGCTGAACTCTCCGCGGTCGGTCTGGGCGAAGAACTCCACGCCGATCAATCCCAATGCGGGAAGAGCGAACGATCCGAAGAACAGGGTGACGGCAATGACGCCGACCCAGCGCTTATGACCCAGGGACCAGCGGAGCAGGTTCAGATAGTGTTCCTGGAACCGATGGTACTGTTTCTCGAAACCGAGCGCGAACTTGCCGAGCAGCGTCTTGTCCGTGAGGCGCTCCACCTTTGCAAAACGCGATGCGAGCAGCGGGGTGATCGTGAACGAGACGAACAAGCTCATCAGCGTGGAGCCGACGATGACCAGAGCGAACTCGCGCATGATGTTGCCGACGATGCCGCCGACGAGCGAGAGAGGCAGGAACACGACAACGTCCACCAACGTGATGGAGAGCGCCGCAAAGCCGATCTCGTTACGTCCACGGAGTGCAGCAGCGCGCTGCTCCTCACCCTTTTCAAGATGATGATAGATGTTCTCCAGCACGACGATGGAGTCGTCCACCAGGATACCGATGACCAGGGAGAGTCCGAGCAGCGTCATCAGGTTCAGCGTGAAACCCATCGCATACATGAAGACGAAGGTGGAGACGATGGAGGTCGGGATGGCGATCAGCACAATGAACGAGTTGCGGACGCTGTGCAAGAAGAGCAGCATCACGATGGCGACCATGACGATGGCCAGGAACAGATCGAACTTCACCGCATCCGCAGCATCGATGGTGAACAGCGAGCTGTCCTGTGCGATATCGAACACGATCCCCTGCTCTTTGAACTCCTCCTGCAGTTTCTTCAGTTCAGCGCGGACCAGGGCACTCACGTTCACCGCATTGGCATCGGACTGCTTCAACAGATTGATGCCGATGGAGGTGACGCCGTTCACCCGGTTCATCTGAGTGAACTCTTTCGCGCCGTCCTGCACTTCGGCCACATCGCCGAGGCGCACGTCGCCCCCCTGACGGGAGCGTGCAACGACGAGGTTCCGCAGGTCCTCGATGGACGAGAACTTACCCGCCACGCGGATGATGAACTGACCGTCCGCATCTTTGATCTTGCCGGTGGGGAAGTCCAGATTGGCGTTCTTGATCCCCTGCGTTACCTGCATGATGGAGAGTCCGTACGACCGGAGCCGTTCGGCATCCAGGTTCACCTGGATCTCGCGTTCCTCGCCGCCGCTTAGCACCACCTGTGCCACGCCGGCCACTTTGGAGATGCGGGGCTGGATACGGTCCTTCATGAACTGATAGAACTCGCGGGAATCCATCTGGCTGGTTACACCGATGCGGAGCACCGGCACTTCATCCAGTGCGATCTTGGAGAGCGTGGGCTGTTTAGCGCCGCTCGGGAGTTTCGCCACGATCTCGCCCACCTTGCGGGAGGCGTCCTGCAGCACCAGGTCCGTCTTGGCGGACTGTTTGAACTCCACGATGATCAGAGAGAACCCTTCGAACGATGTGGAGCGGATGGCGTCGATCTTGTCGATGCCGGAGATGGCATCCTCGATCTGTTTGGTGACGTTGTTCTCCACCTCGTACGGCGATGCACCGGGATACATGGTGCTGATGGTGATGACCGGCGGGGAGAATTTCGGGAGCAGTTCATAGTTCAGAAGTGAATAGCTGAACAGTCCCAATACTCCCAGCACCGAGAAGATCACCACGATGAGGGAGGGGCGTTTGATGGAAAGTTCGGTAATAGTCATTGGTCTTATCCTGGATACACTCGGTTATTTATTCCGCACGATAACGGCGGCATTGTCCTTCAGATTGTTCTGTCCGTTCACGATGACGGATTCCCCTTCGTTCACGCCGGAGACGATCTCCACGTTCGTGCCGATCTCGCGTCCTGTTTTGATGCTGCGCAGGTTCGCCGTGCCGTTCTTCACCACGTACACCTTGGCGTCCTTCAGGCTGCCGATGACCGCTTCGCGCGGGACGATGATATGGTCGGTGCCGCTTTTGAGCGTGAACTGCGCACGGCCGAACATTCCGGCTTTGAGCGGAAACTTGGTGCTGTTTTCGATGCGCACTTCGACCGGATAGGTGTGTGCTTCATCCCCTTTGGAGGAGATGGTAGCGATCTTTCCGTTGAATACGGCGTCCGGATAGATGTCCGTGGTGACCTTCACATTGTCGCCCACCTTCATTTTGAACACATCCTTTTCTGCGACGTTGATCTTCACTTTCAGTTTGGAGATATCCACCACGTTCGCGATGACGGTGGACTGCGGAGCACCCATGACCATGGAACCGATATCCACATACCGGGCGGTGATGATGCCGGAGATGGGGGTGGTGATCTTGGTGTCCTTCAACTGACGTTTGGCGATGATATACTGTGCCTCGGCGTTCTGGAAGCTCCAGCGGGCCTGTTCGATCTGCGATTCGGAGATGGAGTTCTCTTTGAAGAGTGATTCGAAGCGCTCAAGGTCCTTCTTCGCCTTTTCGTAGGTCATGGTGGCGGTTTTGTAGTTCGCTTCCTTCAGTTCGGCGTCCACTTCCACCAGGACGGAACCAGCCTGTTTGAATTCACCGACCTGCGCCAGCACTTTCACCACGCGTCCCTGCGTTTCGGAGATGATGGTGACATCGTTGTTGGCGGCGATGGTGCCGGTAAGGGTGAACTCGTTCGCTACCGATTGTTTGCTGGCGGTGACGACCGAGACGGAATAGGTAGTGGATATACCGCCGGTTTTGGATGCTGCGGACTGGGCCGCATCACCGTCGCCGCCGGTATTGTTCATAACGAGCCCGAGCGAGACGCCCAGAATGATGATCGAGATGGAGATGAGTCTGTATTTTGTCATTGGAGTTGGTCCTTATTGATGTTGTTCGAAAGTCGTTCTATTCACCGATCGCTTTGGAGAGACGGGCGACGGCAAGTTCATAGTCCACAAGGGATTGCGTGTAGTTCAGTTTCGCGGTCAGCAGCGCCACTTCGGAATCGAGCAGGTCGGAGTTGACGTTGAGTCCTTTCTTATAACGTTCGTTAGTGACGCGGTAATTCTCTTCCGCCTGCTCCACGCCTTGTTTCGCGACAGCGATCCGTTCCTTTGCCTGATCGACGGCAAGAAAGCTCTGCGTGACTTCGAGCGTGACGCCGTCCTTCAACTGGGAGAGTCCCTGCTCGGCCTGCGACAGCTGCGCTTCGGCCTGCGCGGACTGGCTGCCGGTGGTGTTCCAGTTCCACAGGTCGTAGGTCATGGAGATGCTCACGTCCCAGGTCCCTTTGAACTCGTCCTTGGTCGGGAAGATGCGCTGGTTCGGACGAAGGTAATTGTAGTTCCCTACGAGGTACACCTGCGGATACCAGCCGGAGCGCGCCATCGAAAGGTTCGATTCGCTTGCTTTGAGGCGTGCGTTCATGCCGAGGATCTCGGGACGGTTGTCCACTGCTTTCTTCACCAGCGCATCGATCTGCTGCGGCGGAAGCGAGGCCGGCTGGAAGGTGGAAGCGATCTCGATCTCGGTGGAGAGGGGGAGTCCGAGCGTATTGTTCAGTGCATAGGTCGCGAGCAGCACATTGTTCTTCGCGTCGATCTGACGTACCATCGCATCGGAGAGCTGCACCTGGACCTTCAGCACATCGTTCGTAGTGACGAGTCCCTGCTTGAGCATGTTCGCGGCATCTTCGGCATGTGCTTTGATCTGTGCGACGTTCTCGTCCACCACGTTCCTGAATTCCTTGGCACGGAGGACGTTCCAGTATGCGCTCTTGATGTTATAGATCAGTTCCGCACGGTCCTTGGTGAAGTCCTGTTTCGTTGCTTCGTACGAATACTCGGCGATCTCCCCGGCGCTGGAGATCTTGCTGCCGGTGAAGAGCGGCTGCTGCACGGTGGCGCGCAGCGTGTAGTTGTTGGTGATGTTGTCGCCGAGCTGTGCTGCGACGGTGTTGAACAGGACGGTCTTATTGTCCGCCTGCAGCGTGCCGAATGCCGGGAAGTTGAGCGTGAACGGATCGACGGTGCTCAATTTCGTGTAGGCGGCGTTCAGTTTCACCGAGGGAAGGCCGAGGGCATCGGTCTCGCTGCTTTTCGCTTCGGCTGCTGCCACTTTGAACTGGGAAGCCTTCAGTGATTTGCTGTTCTCTAGTCCGGTCTGCACCGCCTGTTCCACGGTGAGGGTGAGTTTCTGCTGTGCGAAGAGCGATGCGGTCAGCAGCAGGGTGATGATCATGTTCTTCATAGGATACCTTCATTGTTCACTGGTTCATGGAGATTGTTCTTGTACTTTTCACGTCCTTCAGCGGTGAACATCCCTTCGAAGAAGACGTTCACAGCGGCGGTGTATGCCTGACTGATGTTGATGGGAAGCTGGGAGAGGACCTCCGGGTTGATGATGTTCTGCATGGCGGTCGCGTACATCAGCACGAACACATCGGCGTTGACATCGCTGCGGAAGATCCCGAGTTCCACCCCTTGTTTCACCATCTTGCCGAAATCGCTCATCACTTTCTCGTGCCGGAATGTGTCCACTTCCTTCCACAACTCCGGCATGGTGCGCTGCACATCCAGATAGAACTGCGGTTTCATCTGCTGCATCTCCCGCGTGATGTAGGTGGTGGTCGCTTTGATCCGGTCGATGAATTCCTTGGTGTTGTCCACCCGGATGCCTTCGCAGGTGTCGTGCACCTTCTTCAGCTTCTCATGGGTGATCGCTTTGACGATCTCGTCCTTGCTTTCGAAGAACTTATAAATGGTCTTCTTACTCATCCCCATGCTCTGGGCGAACTCTTCCATCGTTACTTTGCTGAAACCGTTCGCAAAGAAATTCTCCCGTGCAGCTTCGAGGATCCTGTTCTTGATCTCTAAATCGGACACCGTTGTCTCCTGAATGTTTTGGCCTGGAAACCGATAACGTATTTTCGGTTTCCAGTGTTCCATTAAAAAATGCAGGAAATCTGCATTAATTGACGAACCAATCGATAGTATATTGTAGGAAACTGATTTAGTTTCTACGGTTTCCAATATACGATTGTTTCATCTGTTTTTCATGTTCATGAAGAATTTTTAACGGAGGTCCGGGTGGATCAGCTGTGAAACGTGCCACAGACTTGAGACAGAATGCGAAAAATGGCTGCAATGGAAAGCGGCCTGATTTAGCGCGTTAAGTGGTTATAATTTGCAGGTTTACGGGGATATTTGCAAAGAAGATTCGGTGAACGGCGGTGAGAGTTATGCCAGATACTTGAGACAACGGTGAGTGGAGATACGGGTTTGTGCCATCATTATGAGACGAAAGGTCCGCTTATTTCTTAAATTTAGCAGATATTAATGCAGACAGAAATACCTTTCGAACAAATGCATATCAAATATTGATGAAAATAGTCTATTTATGCCTACTTTCGAACACACCTTTCGAACATAATGCCACCTTTCGAACAACTAAAAGTGATAAGCGAGACTGAGGCTGTTGCCAGTCGCTTTAACTTCGACCTTCTCCAGTGAATAGGCAAGGTTCACAATTGCAACGATGGAATATGCGACACCAATAGCGATTCTCTTTGATTTCTCTGACTCATAATGTGAAGTATCAAACTGGACACTGATACCCGATCCAGTGTTCAAATCATTCATACGTTCAATTTCTGTCTGTAGCTTAGAGGACTGATCAAAATTGTCATATGCCAATAGAGCTGCAATCACAGAAATTGAGACCATCCCAATCCGAGGGCGCTCATAAGTAATTAATATGGGTTCGTTCTTACCATCCTTCTGAGAGAAACTGCGCTGCACAACTCGTTCTTCATAGACTTCCATTGTCGGCCCGGAATTCACATCAATATCAGAACGTACGATTTTTAGTACTTGACCAAGCATGATCTTCTTATCGCCATCCTTGGATGACAGCACTAAGGTATTAGCAATAGTGTCTTTAACGGTGACATTTTTTATTACATATCCAGTTTTTAAATAGAC
>JAVBYA010000043.1 GCA_030824295.1 Bacteroidota bacterium | reverse complement strand
CTGCTTGTCCCCTTTGAGATTGGAATTCGTCACCGCCGCAAAGATCTCCGTCCAGACACGCGTATCGGACGGACTCCCGACCTCCTCCCATCGCTGCACAGTTTGATAGGTCGTACCGGTCCAATTGTACACCGGTTCGGTCACCGTCACATAGCGGCTCTTCCCCGTGTGACCGGCCGTGTGCAGATGGAAGCCGACGGAGAACGACTGCTCGGATTCGATACTGCCCGATTTGTACAACCGGAACTTCGGGCGGATGTTCAGGTCCGCCAGGAAATATCTCCAATACGACGAGGAAACATCCACATTCTCGGAGAGCGCGACACCCCAGGAAAGACCGCTGAAATAGATGGCCCCTTTTTCCATGGTGTATCCGGTCGGATCGAAGAAGACATCGATGAGCCGTTCATCAGCGTACAGGAACTCTTCATCTTTCATCGTCCCCGGAACGAATACGCCGCTCTCCGATGTCCGGTCGACATTCGCCTGATCGATCATCACAACACCGAACGTTGTTTTCAGCCGGAGTCCCGCATCAGTGCGCGCTTCGATCTCGCCGCTCACAACATTCCCATCCTTCAGGTACACGGTGATCAATTGCGGTTTGATGGAGCTCTTCAGGATCGTGACCTCGCCGAACGATGTTTTGAGCACGACGGCTGTATCGGATTCGGACACCACCGTCCCGGTGATCTTATCCCCGGTGCGCAGCTGCAGCGTGCGCTCTTCGGTGGTTTGCGCAGACAGGATGGAACAGACAACGGCGAGCAGCAGCAGTGTTTTCATGGTGGTCCGATCTGGCAGTGCGATGAAATAAAAGGGCTGACCTCGTTGTTCGAGATGCAGCCCATTTCTTTTCGTGCTCCGCTCTTCGCTGATCGCGGAGAGTGGTTATGCCTTGGTCCCGGCCATCTTGCGCAGCAGGTCCACCACGCGGCAGGAATAACCCCATTCATTGTCATACCAGGAGACAACCTTGAAGAAGCGTTTCTCACCCTTCAGATTGTTCTGCATGGTCGCCAGGGAATCGTAGATGGAGGAGCGGTCATCATGGATGAAGTCGGTCGAGACGACCTCTTCATTCGCATAACCGAGGATCCCTTTCAGATAGGTCTCGGATGCTTTCTTCAGCAGCCCGTCGATCTCTTCGATGGAGGTATCACGGGTAGCGCGGAACGTCAGATCCACTACCGACACATCGGCCGTGGGAACACGGAACGACATACCGGTCAGTTTCCCTTTGGTCGCCGGAAGCACTTCGCCCACCGCTTTTGCGGCGCCGGTGCTGGAGGGGATGATGTTGATGGCCGCTGCGCGTCCGCCTCTCCAATCCTTCTTGGAAGGACCGTCCACCGTCTTCTGTGTGGCGGTGTAGGAGTGGATGGTGGTCATCAGACCGGTCTCGATGCCGATCCCTTCCTTCAACAGCACATGCACGACCGGCGCAAGGCAGTTCGTGGTGCAGGAGGCGTTGCTGACGATGTCGTGCTTCGCAGCATCGTACTCGTTGTCGTTCACACCCATCACGATCGTCTTCACATCCCCTTTACCGGGAGCGGAGATCAGGACCTTCTTCGCACCGCCGGCGATGTGACCTTTCGCTTTTTCGGAATCAGTGAAGAGTCCGGTCGATTCAATGACGATCTCCACGCCGAGTTCTTTCCACGGCAGTTGCGAAGGATCCTTCTGCGCCTGGACGCATTTGATCTTGTGTCCGTTCACCACCAGAACATCATCATGTTCCGCAGCCGGTGAGCTCTTTTCACTTCCGACGGTCCCTTTGAATTTCCCGTGGACCGAATCATACTTCAATTGATAGGCGAAATAATTCGCTTCCGTGCTGACATCCACCACGGCAACGATATCGATCTCTTTTCCAAGAACACCTTTTTCGACCAGTGCGCTGATCACCTGGCGTCCGATACGTCCGAATCCGTTGATACCTACTTTCATAGCCATAATGTTCATTCCTCAATAAAATGTGCAAAAATTTCCCGTTTGCTGGTAAAATTTACCAAGAATTGAAGAGAGAAGCAAACAATTGATAGTGTGGCGATATTCCCCTATTTTCCTGTCATGAGTCTTTTCTCCCTCTTTAGCCGCTCCTCGTTCACCCCTGTCTGGGAATGTTCCGCACGGTTCGTCCTTTGGAGGGTCATGTTCTCCGGCGACGGTCTCATCATCGCGGAGGACAGGGATACGGAGTCAAAAACTGTCACCTTCTTCTGTCTGGACGAAACGACCGGCAGGATATTGTGGAGCGGAAAGAACTTCGGCGAGCCGTGGTGGATCGGACTGCTGGGAGTGAAGGACGGAACGCTGTACCTGCATGGATACAAGAAGCCGGACATGCCGGAGCATAAGCACATCTTTGCAGTGGATGTGCGGACAGGCGGGCTCAAATGGAAGAACAGCGACTGTGCCTTTCTGGCGGTCTCCGGAACCAATGTGTATGGATTCAAGGACCTGTTCGAGCGGCGGGTGTTCTATAGAATAGACGGCGGCACCGGGGTTTTGCTGGAAGAACTGACCGCACTCCCCTCCGATGTTGACCATAATGCACGGTATGAAAAGACCGATTTCCGTTTCCCGGCCGCTGTCCCGAAGGATGGTTCTTCTGTCCTGCTGAAACACATCACCGGTGATGCCGTTGCATCGGAATACATCGCAGGGGAAACGTTCACCGTGATCAATACGTACGAACGGAATGTGCCGCCGGCGGAAGGGATGAAGAACACTCTGGTGGTCATCGACTCCGTAAAGAATAAACGACTCTACTCTGACCTGCTGAATACATCAACGCCGTATCCCGTCCCCGATTCGTTCTTTATGGATGGTGACCGGCTCTATTATATAAAAGAACGCACGACACTCACCGCCGTTCAACTGAAACGCTGACGGCAGTCACGCTGCACGAAGGATACTCCCATGGACCTGAACCAGATCGCCTTCATCCTCTTCTTTCTCGCCTCGATGACATTCTTCGCTATGAGCGTGAAAAAACTCATCGCCACGCTGCAGCTCGGAAAGAAGGATGACCGCTTCGGCAATATCCCCGAGCGATTGAAGAACGTGTTCACCATCGCCATCCTGCAGACGAAGCTGCTGCGCGAACCGGTCGCCGGCACACTGCATCTGTTCATCTTCTGGGGATTCCTGGCGCTCTCGCTGGTGGTCGTTGAATCGATCCTGGAAGGGCTCTTCGGACACTTCTCGTTTGCGTTCCTCGGCGGCGCCTATTCCGTCATCACGTTCTCGCAGGAGATCTTCTGCCTGCTGGTGATGATCGGCGTGCTCGGCTCCCTCTGGCGCCGCTTCATCACCAAAGTGCGCCGCCTGCAGGTGGATGCGCACGGCAGCCGCGACGCCGCGATGATCCTCAGCTGGATCTTTCTGATCGTTACCACAACGCTGCTGCAGAATGCCACCCGGATCGCCATCGGCACGTATGAGGCGGGAGCCGGTTTCCCGGTCTCATCACAGCTGGCTTCCCTCTTCGGATACGAACAGTCCACGTATCTTGCTGAACGGCTCTTCTGGTGGGCGCATATCGGACTTGTCCTGGCATTCCTCAACTATCTTCCCTACTCCAAACATCTCCATGTGCTCACCTCCATTCCGAACGTCTTCTTCGCTTCCCTGAAGCCCAAAGGTGCGCTCGAACCGATCAATCTGCAGGATGAAACCCTCACCAAGTTCGGTGCGTCGGACATTGAGGACCTTACCTGGAAGCAGCTGCTGGACGGATACACATGCACCGAGTGCGGACGCTGCGAATCGGTCTGTCCTGCGAACCTCACCGGAAAGCCGCTCTCTCCCCGCAAGATCATCGTCGATACGCGTCACCGCACCGCCGAGAAAGCGCCGCTGATGATGGCCGGTCAATTGGAAGCGAATGCAGAGATCGCCGGGAAAACACTGCTCGACAATTATATCACCGAGGATGAACTCTGGTCCTGCACCACCTGCATGGCGTGCGTGAATGAATGTCCGGTGATGATCGAACATGTGAACGAGATCGTGGACCTGCGCCGCTCGCTGGTATTGAACGAATCGCGGTTCCCCCCCGAGGTGAAGACGGTGTTCGATAATCTGGAACGGAACTTCACTCCGTGGGGCTTCTCGCATTCCACGCGCGCGGACTGGGCGGAAGGACTCAACATCCCGACCATGGCACAGGTCGGCGATGCAAAGAATGTGGATGTGCTCTTCTGGGTCGGCTGCGCCGGCGCATACGATGCACGCTATCAGAAGGTCTCGGTCGCCTTCTCCAAACTGATGCAGCATGCCGGCATCTCGTTCGCCATTCTCGGCACGGAAGAGAAATGCAACGGCGACGCCGCGCGCCGCATGGGGAATGAATATCTGGCGCAGACGATGATGGCGGAGAATATCGAAACGCTGAACCGCTACAATGTGAAGAAGGTCGTTGCCACGTGTCCCCACTGCTTCCACTCCCTTTCGAAGGAGTATCCGCAGCTCGGCGGGAATTTCGAGGTGGAGCATCATACTGAATTCCTCAACCGTTTGGTGGAGGAAGGGAAACTGAAGATCGATGCGGAGAAGAAGAACACGCAGACTGTCACTTACCATGATTCCTGCTATCTGGCCCGCTATAATGATGTGACCGAATCGCCCCGCACCATGCTCCAGGCGACCGGCGCACAGCTGATCGAAATGCCGCGGACGAAGGATAAAGGACTCTGCTGCGGTGCCGGCGGCGGCAGGATGTGGATGGAGGAACATCACGGCAAACGGATCAACATCGAGCGGACCGAAGAAGCGCTGGCGACCGGCGCATCCACTGTTGCATCGGCCTGTCCGTTCTGTCTGACCATGGTGAATGACGGCGTGAAAGCAAAGGAAGCATCAGAGAAGGTCCAGGTCCGTGATGTTGCCGAGATCCTGCTCGACGCCATCGAACGGAAGTGAGCCGGCGCTCACTCACCGTTCCGTTGGATACGACGGAACGGTGATCCAGGAATACGGAGTATCGCTGCGGAGATTCGACGTTTTATCCGTGAACTCTCAGCGCAGCGATTCTCCCGTTAACACGGGTGGAATGCAGGATTGTCCCTGAGTATTCACCTTTGTCAATCACTGCCGTTATGCTTGAATTTACGTTGTGGCGCAGCACACACGCAAACCGGTCCAAAGCGCAACAATCACCGGAATTGATTATCTTTTTTGAGCGACACTGAACGAAATTCGAGCCATGCGTTACCGATGACAACAGACGAAATCATACCGCCCAAAGAGCTGCTTCCCACTCCGGAAGAACGGATGCTCTGGTTCGCAGAGTATGAACGGGTGAAGAAGGTCCCGGCTGTCTGCAAGAAATTCGGCATCAGCCGCAAGACGTTCTACAAATGGTGGAAGCGGTATAACGCCTCGCAGCAGCAGCCGGACAGTCTGCAGAACAAATCGCGCAAACCGCACCGGAATCCTCGCGCCACGCCGGAGCACATCGTGCAGCGGCTGAAGAGCCTGCGCGAGCAGACCGGCTTCGGTCAGAAACGTCTGCAGTTGTACCTGTCGCTGTGGTACGGCATCGAACTGGCGGAGAATACCATCTGGAAGATCCTCCGGCGCAGCGGTATCGACATGAAGGAGACCAAGACGCACCGGCGGAAGGTGAAACCGCATGAGCCGCTCCTTCCCGGCGACCGGGTGATCATCTTCGTGAAACCGATGGAGAAGATGATCGGCAAGCAGCGGTACTTCTATTATGCCGCCATCGATGAGTGCACACATCTGCGCATCGCACATCTCTACGCACGGCACTCCACATTGTCCGCATTGGACTTCGTGCAGTACCTGCTCACATCGTTCCCGTTCCCGATCCATTACATCCATACACCGCTCGACAATGCCTTTACCAGCATCGCCCATTCCCGTTCGCGCACGCATGCCTTCACGCTGAACCTGCGGCGTCTCGGCATCAAGCAGCACATTCCGACCCGGAAGCAGTCCCAATCCAAGCTCTACAATGAGCGGATACGGCGCTTCGATTCGCCGGAGGTGTTCATCACCTTCCCGTTCAATACCATCATGGATGCGGAGCGGATGGTGAACAATTACCTCTACGACTATAACAACAATCAGCCACGGAAGGAGATCGGCATGATGACGCCGCTGGAGAAGCTGAAAAGCTTCGAACAGTTCGCTGACACGCCGCCGTTCCAACCGAAAAAGGAGAACGGATGACAATGCCCGAACGACACCAGACCCGCCGCAGCACCGCTCTTCTTCTACCGCTCACATTCGTCACCCGCGTCATCATCGTACTCCTGCTGCTGCTCCCGCTCCTGAATGGATGCGGCTCCTCCTATCCGGCCCCCGGTGTGGAAGGGAAGAAATATCAATATCTGTATCTCCTTTCCGAGCCGGTCACCTCGCCGAAACTGGAGTTCAAGGATGCGAATATCAGCATCACATTCTCCGTGGACGATGCCGCCATCTCCTACACACTGCTCAGTCTCACCAGGAAGGACCTCCGCGTGGAATCGGCCGGAGCCACCATCGTCATGGACAGTCAGTACATCCCGACGCGCAATATCGTCAGTCTGTACTCGGACAGTGTCAGCGGTTTTGCTCCGCTCTTCGTCGGTCCGCGCGGCTATCTGCAGGACCTCATCATCCCGCATCAGCACATCCGGTGGGATGAGGAGAACGGCTGGACGGAGAAGGACCTGTTCCCGACCCTGGACAGCGGCACAGTCACCGGCCGGGCACGGATCGCCAGGAACATTGGCAGGCAATTCGAACTGCATCTCCCCATCTATATCGGCGAACGTCGGAAGGTCTATAAGTTCGTGTTCAAAGTCTCCGCCATCAAAGTGGTGCAGCCGAATGCTCCGGTCGCAGCACGGCAGCGTCCCCCTGCGCCGGACCTGGACGGCGCTTCCTCCGGTCCATGGTATACGCTCGGCATCATCAGTGCAACAGCCGTCGTCACCAGCGCCATTGTGCTCTACGTGACCGGTGAACTGCCGGTCAAATAGCGGAGATCCCTGCATAAGAACACACGGCGTCTTTAAAACAGAAAAGGTCCTTTACCGGTGGTAAAGGACCTTTTTTTATGGAGCGGGTGACGAGGTTCGAACTCGCGACATTCAGCTTGGGAAGCTGACACTCTACCAACTGAGTTACACCCGCAAAAGCGTGTACAAAAGTACGAATAATTTACTTATATTCAACCATTCATTACGGGAAACTTTTTCCCTCCACCTCAGGTTCTACAGTACAACTCACCATTCACAAATACAGGGAATTACCGATGAAAATACTCTCTTCCATGCTGTGCGCCATTCTGCTCCTTGCGGCTGTTGCCGAAGCCCAGCCTTCCCCCTCGAAACAGCTCCGGGTGAGTCCCTACGCTTCCCTCTCTCAGACCGTCGGTGTCACAGAGATCGGCATTATGTATCACCGGCCGGGCGTGAAAGGCCGCGAGGTCTGGAACAAACTCGTCCCCTATAACCAGGTCTGGCGTGCCGGCGCGAACAATGCCACCATCTTCTCGTTCTCGGATGATGTGACCATCAACGGCACCGTTTTGAAGGCCGGGAAGTATTCCTTCTTCACCATCCCGACGGAGAAGGAATGGACCATCATCTTCAACTCCGCTGCAGATCAGTGGGGCGCGTATAATTACGATTCCAGCAAGAACGTCCTCTCGTTCCGCGTAACACCGGAACAGGCACCGCACGAAGAATGGCTCTCCTTCTCCTTCTCGGACCTCGGCATGTCCTCCGCCAAGGTGACCCTCCGCTGGGAAAAGCTCGCCGTTACATTCACGGTCAACACGAACACCGAGGAGCAGGTCGCAAAGATCGAGAACAGTCTGAAATCCCAGGCCGCCGGACAGGCATCGACGCTCGCCCGCTACATCCTGGACACGAAGGGTGACCTTGCCGCCGGACTGCAGGCCATCGACCGTGCCATCGCCTTGAATCCTTCCTGGGGGAATCTCTCGCTGAAAGCACAGCTCTACGCAGCACAGGAAAAGTTTGCGGATGCAGTGAAGACCGGAGAGATGGCGCTCGAAACAGCGAAGAAAGCGAATGCCAATTCCGCCGCATTCGAAACGATGCTGAACGAATGGAAGGGTAAGATCCCGTCCGCAAAGAAGAAGAAATAAACATCAGCTGTTCTGTTCCAGCATCTGAACATTCCATGAACGACGAACGCCGGGGATCCCCGGCGTTCGTCATTCTGCCACCCTCCTAAACCATCGGTCATGCTGTGCAGCTTACCGCGGCACTGTCCGGCTCACCAGATACCGTATCGGAAACTGACCTGTACTTCCCGCACGTCCCGCCGGAATGGAACGAACTCTTGATCGTCACGTATGGTGCCGGCAAGGAACGATGCTTCAACGAAAGCTGCCCGGAAGGGTTGATAGGAAACAGTCGCTTTCATCATCCGTTCCACCCGCTGACGGCCGAAAAGGAACTGTTCCGCCGGAGGGGTATACTGATTGGCAACATCGGCGGTATCACCTTTTCGATACACATAGTATTGGACCCGTGCATTCAGCGTCCGATCGAACCGGTACAGAAGATCGAAATGCATCAAATCCGCATTCTGTCCGATCCAATGTCCAAGGGTCGATCCGTTGTTGGTGTAATTGACCGCCGTGAACTTATGGGAATAGACCCAGGGATTGATCCGCGTGTATTCCGCACTCAGTTCAAGACCATGCACCGGAAGATCGTACATCCGCATCCCTGCTGAGAATCCGAACTGGTTCCGTTCCTCATCCGGATCGCCGATGGCGCTGACGGATAACTCGTCCAGGAACATCGAACCGGACAATGTGATCCCGTTTCCCAGCGGCGCATCGACAGCAAGGAACATCTGCGTGTTGTCGATATCGCGGTTGTAATGCTCCCCGGATTTGAAGAACGAGACCGGAAGCAGGTACAGCAGCGACGGTCCGCGGTCACTGTAGACGATCGATTCACCGTACATCACATCGAAAAATCCCATCAGATCCGCCTCAAAGAGGTGCATGGAAAGATACTTGGACCTGTAGACCGTTCTGGTGAATTCATTCAGTGCGGAGACGCCGGAAATATAGGATCGCGCTGAATCGATCATGTTGGAATGGAGTTCCGCATGCACGAACGTGAACTGCAGCCAGGAGGCGAGCCGTGCCCGGAATTTCACCTTGGGAAATGACGGCGGTTTTGTGGAAAGGATCAGACTCCCGCTCTTCTCATTCCCCCATGCATTCATGGTCTGTTCCAGCGAAAGGTCGAAGTATCCAAAATCATAGCTTAAGCTCGCCTGGCTCATATTGTATTCAAAAGCACCGTCCCGGAAACTGGTAAAGGGGATCCCTTGCTCGGGAGAATGGGACTTCGTAATATCCACCAGTGATCCGGATTCATTGGTGCTGAGGAACGTGAAATAGTACCCCCACTTCTCA
>JAVBYA010000323.1 GCA_030824295.1 Bacteroidota bacterium | reverse complement strand
CGGGGGTGACGGCGAAGGACTGCTCGGAGAGTTCGGCGAGGGCGTTCGCCACATTGTTCAGGTCCCCCTGCAGGTTCTGCTGCTGCTGTGCGATCTCGCGGAACTGCTGCGAGTTCGGATCGAGCGAACGGGAGCGGTTCTTCAATTGCTCCTGCTTCTGTGAGATCTGCAGCAGGTCCTGCATCGCTTTGCGCAGCGCATTCATGGTCTGCTGCATCTGATTGTTCAGCATCTGCTCCTGCAGTTCGGACAATTGCTGCTGCATCTCGCTGATGCCGCTGCTCGCCTGCTGCTGCGCGGACTGTGCGCGGTCCGACTGCTGCGCCCGGAGCTGCTGTGCGCTCTGCTTCATCGCGTTCTTCATCGCTTGATCCGCCGCCGCCTGCTGCGCCTCGTCCAGTTTCTCCAGCGGCATCTCTTTCGGGAACTGCTCCATCTTTGCGCGGAGGTCATCCATCTCTTTCTTCACCCCCTCCAGCTGTTCATCGATCTCCTCCTGCTTCTTGGCGAGCTCTTCCGCTTTCTTCGCATCGGACGGCTTCATCGCCTCGGTCTCCTTGCGCAGCGATTCCTGCGCCTGCTTCATCTCCTCGGCCCGCTTCAGCAGTTCGTCCACCTTCTGTTCGATCTGGATGCGTTTCAGCAGGTTCATGGTCCGCTCGATGCTCTGCCGGAACTGTTCCTCATTGAACTGTGCCTGCTGCATCGCCTGACGCATCTGTTCCGGATCGGCGCTCTGCATCGCTTTCTGCATCCTCTGCATCGCCTTCTGGAACTCCGGTGAGTTCATCTCGTTGAGCGCCTTCTGCAGTTCCATGTACTTCTCCATCGTCTCCGGAGAGAGGGTGTTGTTCTCCTGCAACTGACGGGACATCTCATCGATCGACTCGCTCACATCGCTGACTTTCTTCTGCACCTCCTCGTAGCGCTTCATCAGCTCTTCCGCTTTCTTCTGTTTCTGCCAGTCCATCTGCTGGTTCTTCTTCATATCGTCTGAAAGTTCGTTCAGTTCCTTCCGGAGCTCCTGCGCTTCCTTCAGGGTCTCCTCCAGTTCTTTCCCGGCCGTTTCCTGCGTTTTTTCCGCTTCCGCAAAGACCTCTTCGAGCGACGGCAGCCGGATCAGATACGTCTGCGACCGTCCGAGCTTCGGACCGTTCACATTGTCGTTGTCCTTCACTTCCGCGTAATATTCCACCACATCCTCCGGCACCAATCCGAGCGGAGAGAGGTCCCATCGGTGCTCGAACGTGCGCTCCTTCGCATTCTCCCCGGTGAACAATATGATGGATGCGAACTCCGTTCCCTCTGCCGCATATTTCGATTGGGCCAACCGGTAGCGAATGCTGAGCGTGCCGACGCCGAAGTCATCCGTCATGGAGAACTGCATCGGCAGGTCCATCGCTTTGGTGATATCGACATTCTTCCCGGGAGAGAGGATCTCCACCAGCGGGTGTTCGTCCGTCAGCATCCGGATGGAATATTCGATGACATTACGGTTCGTATTCCCCTCTTCATCCTGCAGCGATACGGAATAGGCGGAGGCGCGCTGCGGTGCGAAAGCAGCGGTCCACCGGTCACCGTTCCTGCGCATCTTCACTGCCGCACCATCCTTCAGGACGATCGATGCCGATGCGACCGGTTTACTCGGCACGATACTCCATTCCACCATCGTCCCGGGTAGCAGAAGCAGGTCGCCGTTGTTCTCCTCCAGCGTTTCCCGTTTCAATCCGGAATACACGGGGGGTGTGAGTGCCACTGCCATGGTGCGGACGAACGGACGGTCGGTGACGGAGATGGTGTAACGATCGCTGGAAACATCGCCTGCGGAAAAGGCATAGGTGACGGTCTGTTTGAGCGGCGGGAAGAGGAACCGGAAGATTCCGGAAGAATCCGGGCGGAGCATCCTGCGTTCATCCGTCTCGACATCCTGCTCAGCATATGCGAGCTGCAGTTCCTGAGGAAGTGATGCTGAACCATTCGCGGGAACGATGACCGCTTCGAGTGCGACGCTCTCCCCTTTCAGCGCGTCGGTATTGCCGGGACGGACCGTGATGGTGAATGCGGCAGGAGGACGGAGTTCCTGATCGTACTGCAGGATGCGCATGGCGGCATCATGGAATGGCAGTCCGGGAATGCCGGTGAGCAGCAGCATGACCGCACCGTATGATGCTGCGGTGACCGACAAACGGCGGAGAGCGGTGAACGGAACGACCGCGTTGAAATCGACAGACTGCGACGTCCTTCCGAAATGTTCGATGGAGACCTCCACCAGCTCCGTGGAACCGTTGAAGTCCGGTGAAGCGGAGAGTGCGGCAAGATCGAGCGTGTTCTGCAGCCGGTCGGCGATCTGCGGATGGTGCGCTCCGATCAAGCGCGCCATATCACCGTCCGACAGCCGCGGCAGCAGATGCAGCGACTGCAGGAGCGGTTTCCACAACAGCAGCAGTGCGGATGCCGCGCTCAGCATGAAAGATGCGGTCACCAACAGTGTGCGTCCTGCGCTGTCCAATGTTCCGACCGCTTCCACGAGAATTGCGAGCGAGACGATCAGCACTGCGACCGCAATGCTCTTAACTACCGCAGTGAGCAGCTCGCGGCGGTAGAACAGCGCACGTGCCACATCGATGCGGTCATGGATGGTACGGATGATATGGAGAGTGTTGGGCGTCAAATGGACCGTTGGATGCAGCGGGAGCGCGGTGCTCCCCCACTTCATTGCGTCAGACTCCAGACGATGATGTTCGTACCGAACCGGAGCGCCTCTTCCCGTTTCTCCGGAGGATTGTCGTGAACACTGGCATCTGCCCAGCCGTCGCTCGGGTTGGACTCGTATGTATAATAGACAACGAGACGTCCTTCATGCATGATGCCGAACCCCTGCGGCGGCTTGTTATCGTGCTCATGCGTTTTCGGGACGCCGTTCGGGAATTTGAACAGACAGGAATAGAGTCCGTAGGTGTACGGCAGCTCCACAAACTCATACTCCGGAAAGACCTTCTTCATCTCCCGGCGCACCGCTTTATCCATCCCGTAATCATCATCAATATAGAGGAACCCGCCGTTCTCCAGATACATACGAAGCCGACGCGCTTCGTAGTCCGAGAAGAGCACATTCCCGTGTCCGGTCATGAAGATGAACGGATATGCGGTGAAATTATCGTTGGAGATCTCGGTGAACTCGTATTTCGGGTCGGCATCGATACCGGCATACTGCTTTGCATAGGTCAGCAGATTCACTTCCGCCGACGGATCGTTATACCAGTCCCCTCCGCCGGAGTATTTCAGCCGGGCGATACGGAACTGCGATTCGATCCTTTTTCCCTGGGATAGCGCGGGCTGAACGGCCAGCTGATTCAGGAACAGGACGATCATCAATAAAAAGAGGGAAAATCGTAGCATAATGACAATAAGATAGAGAAATGAGCGGGGAAAGACAATCCATACTTGACAAGCAGCCTGAGAATCCTATCTTATAAGGAGATGAACGTTCAAGAAACATATCTGCACCACTCCACAACGGACACCGGCCGGAGTTCAATGGACCAACATTTCCGTCCATTCAATGCCGCTGATGTTCCGACCACCATCGCTCTCTCCCCGCGTCCTCCGCGGACCCTATAATCGTACACCCGCCTGTGAGCGCAGGTCAACGCTCCCCATCATCAATCATTCGTTACGGAACCGGCAGTCGTTGAAGGTCCATCGCACCTTTTCCAGCGGCCGGTATCGCATATCATTTCTGTGGAGGAGACCATGAATACGAGAGAGTTCATTCAATTAGAGGAACAATTCGGCGCTCACAATTATCATCCCCTGGATGTCGTCCTGACGATCGGCAGCGGAGCGTGGGTGTGGGATGTGGAGGGGAAGAAATACCTGGATTGCCTGTCGGCATATTCAGCGGTCAATCAGGGACATTGTCATCCGGCGATCCTGAGTGCATTCACCGAACAGGCTCAGCGGATCACACTGACGAGCCGCGCCTTCCGGAACGACAAACTCCCCTTGCTGTACCAAAAGCTCCATGAGCTGACCGGTTATGACACTGCATTGCCGATGAACTCCGGAGCGGAAGCGGTAGAGACCGCCGTGAAAGCAGCGCGCAAATGGGGATACATGGTGAAAGGGATCCCGGACGGAGAGGCGGAGATCATCTGCGCGTCGAACAATTTCCATGGTCGGACCACGACGATCGTCTCATTCTCAACGGAAGATTCATACCGAAAGAACTTCGGTCCGTTCACTTCAGGATTCAGGATCGTGAAGTTCGGGAATATTGAAAGTCTGAGAACGGCGATCACAAAAAATACTACTGCATTCCTCGTAGAGCCGATCCAGGGAGAAGCAGGCATCATCATCCCGCCCGAAGGGTATCTGCGAGAGGCGGCGCGGCTCTGCAAAGAGAACAACGTGCTGCTCATCGCGGACGAGATCCAGTCCGGACTCGGCAGAAGCGGGAAGATGTTCGCCTTCGAGTATGAAGGGATCCGTCCCGACGCCGTCATCATCGGCAAGGCATTGAGCGGCGGCTTCTACCCTGTCTCCGCCGTTCTCTCCACAAAAGAAGTGCTCGGTGTGTTCAGTCCGGGCGAGCACGGCTCCACGTTCGGCGGCAACCCGCTCGCTGCTGCAACCGCCATAGCGGCACTCGATGTGCTGGTGGACGAACGGCTCTTTGAGCGATCCGCCGAATTGGGGAAGTACTTCCTGGAGAAGCTGCAGGCGATCGACAGTCCGCTCATCAAGACCGTCCGCGGCCGCGGCCTGTGGATCGGTCTCGAACTGACGACAGCAGCCCGTCCATACTGCGAAGCGTTGATGAAAGAAGGGATCCTCTGCAAAGAGACGCATTCCACGGTGATCCGCTTTGCGCCGCCGCTGGTGATCACGAAGGAGGAGATCGATTGGGTGGTGGAGAAATTAGAACGCCTGTTGTGATCAACGTTTCAACGATGTTATGACAACAAAAAACCCGGACGATCAGTCCGGGTTTTTTGTTGGAGCAATTTCGATTCGCGGTGGTTACACTGCGCTCGGTCCGCCCTGTTTCTGGATGCGGAGGTATTCGCGGACCAGGCGGGTGATGCGGCGGCGGATCTTCTGCTCGTCCGCCGGGGAGACCGATTCCATACCGTTGATGTGTTCCTGCAGGATGGTCTTTGCTTTGCTCGGCAACACGGAGAGGAAGCGGTCGGTGATATGCTGCGGCGCGTTCTTGAGCGCCAGCGCCATCTCTTCGCCGGGGATGTCGCGCATGATGGAACGGAGCACCCGTTCGTCCAGCGTATCGAGCGCCGCGAAGGAAACGCGCTGCGATGCGAGGTCGCGGTAGAGTTCCACGTTCATCACTTTGATGAACTCGCTGATCTGATGCTCGGCGCCTTCGTCCAGATTGTCGAAGATGTCCAGCAGCAGGTCGGTCCCCGCCATCTGCACATTGTTGATGGCCGGGATCTTGGAGGCCTTGGTGGCAAGTTCGCGCGCCACGGAGAGGTACGCATCGGAGGTAAGCCGCTGCAGCTTGGCCAGTTCGAGCGCCACTTCGCCCTGCTGCATGGAGGGGAGGTTGCGCATCAAACTGCCGGACTGCGATGCATTGAGCTGCGAAAGGATGATGGCCACGATACCGGCCGGTTCGTCCTTCATGAGCAGATAGAGCTGCGGTTCGGACAACTTCTCCAGGAAGACAAACGGATTCTGATTCTCTTTCTTGCTGACGGTGAACTGTTTGATCTGCATCTGGTTCTGCAGGTACGTGAGCGCTTCGAGCGTCTCGGAGAGATTCTTTGCTGGGGCTTCCACCACCATCTGATGCAGCACTTTGTAGTCCCCTTCGGCAAGGCTCTCGCGCGCCACATTCAGCAGGCTCGGTCCGAATTGGGAGAGCGCGGTCTGCAGCTTGGACTTCTGTGCTTCGTCCGCCATCATATCACGGATCACCGCGGTGAGCAGGTCCGGACGGCCGACGGAAGAGGTGACGATGTTCGATTTGAGTTTCTCGCTGTCCGCCACTTCCGTTGCGCGCTGGATGTTCTCCGGAAGCATCATCATCATCTCTTCCTTCTGGTCCGGCACTTTGATCTCCTGCCGGCGCGCCACATCGTCCAGCTGCTGCTGGAAGCGCATGTTATCCAGCTTATTCTTCCGCATGAGCATCACCACGAGGATGACCAGGAAGAGGAAGAGAACGAGGAACAACAGATTGGTCGGTGTGAACAATGAAGCGGATTCCATAGGCTCCTGTGCGGTTTGAGTGGTGGGATCGACGGTGTTTCCCGACAGCTGTTCTTCGACCGGCTCTTCCTTCGCATCCTTCTTCTCCCCATCCGGCGTCTTCTCTTCGACCAGCTGCTGCGGCGCGGGCTGCTGTGCCATCTGCTGCTGCAGTTTCGTCATCACTTCCGGGAAGGCCATCTCCAGCAGTTCCACACGGTCGCCGCGCGTGCGGCTAAGTTTGCCGGCGTAGAACGCGATGTTCTCCAGGAGCCGCAGCAGTTCTCCGTCGCTCTTCGTGCCGTTCTTGTCCACCAGCAGCCGGACGACGATCTTGTCCAGCACGTACGTCGGTTTCACCTGGGACTTCGGCGATTCGAATCCTTTCACACCGGGGAGCATCAGGTCGCGGGAATCGCGTTCATCGTCCGCCGGGAACTCCTCGGAGATGGAGGCATCGGCATTCAGCAGGAACTTCAGTTCCGGGTAGTACTTCCGGATCTCGATGCTGATGCGTGACTCGACCTCGGTCTCGACGAGCTTCTTCTGCGATTCCAGGTCCGCGCGCAGCGATACTGCGCCGACGAGGCAAAGGAACATGAGTGCAGCCAATTGTTTCATAGATCTCTCACTGTAATGGTCGTAACGAAATTCCCTACTGTGCTTCTGTATAATAATAGATACGGATGACGACGCGCCGGTTCTGCGCACGGGCATCGGAGGTGTACTGACCCGACTCCGGATCGCGTTCTTTGTTGGCCGGCCGGGCATCGGCGAAACCGACGGCGGAGAGACGCGCCGCATCGATCTTGCCGGAATCCTGCAGCATGTGCACCACTTCGTTCGCGCGGGCCACGGAGAGTTCCCAGTTCGATTTGAATTCCTTGCCGCCGATGATCGGCTGGTCGTCCGTGTGTCCTTCTATGGAGAGGTACGCTTTACGCGCGATGACGAATGCCTGAAGCTTCGGCATCATGTTCAGAATGGCCGCATACCCGTCCGGCTGGAGTTTCGCCTTGCCGATCGGGAACAAGAGACTGGAAAGGAACCGGAGTTCGATACCGTCATCGGTCATCACCACGGTCACCTGATTGGTGAGCGATGTGTCCTTCTTGATGCTCTCCTGGAGCTGCTGCGCGAGTGTGGAGAGGTTCTCCTGGTTCTTCTGCTTCACGTCCGCGGCGGCGGCGAACACGTCCAGTTTGGCCTGGTCCGGTTTAGACATGGAGAGCAGGAGTACGAACGCAGCGATCATGGCCGTGAGCAGATCGATGTAGCTGACCTGCCAGTGTTCCTCTTCGCCGCGCTTCTTATGTTTCAGTTTCCACGCCATACTATTTCTTGATGTTCTCCAGCACGGCGATCTGCGCAGTGGTGGTGAGCGAACGCGAGTGCGGGACGTAGGAGTTCAATTTCTCTTCGATGTAGGTGGGACGTTTCTTGTCCTTGATCATCCCGAGCCCGTCGATGATCATCGCCTTCAGCAGTGCATCCTCGGTATTGCGGCGCTCCACCTTGTCCGCGATCGGCTGGAAGATGAAGTTGGAGAAGAGCAACCCATAGAGTGTTGTGGTGAAGGCAACGGACATGGCGGCGATGATAGGTCCGAATCCTTTGGCGGCATCGATGTTCGCAGAGAACATCTGGATCAGACCGACGGTGGTCCCCAACATCCCGTATCCGGGAGAGTACCGTGCTGCGGCACGCCACACATCATCGTCCACTTCCTCCCTGTGCATCTCATTCTCGAGCCGCGCCTGAAGGATATCCTCCATCTCTTCCTTCTTATATCCGTTCACCAGCATCAGCAGACCGTCACGGAGGAAGGAGTATTTGATGGAATTGGCGAACTCTTCGAGCGTTTCGATATCGCGCGTCTGCGTGTATTCCGAGACGCTTTTGATGGTGTTGATGTAATTCTGGAACGCCACTTTGTTCTTGAAGAAGATGAACGATAGTGAGCGGAATGCCCGCCAGACATCCTTGAATGTGTAACTGATGAGGATGGAAGCGAGAACGCCGGTGGTGACGAACAGGAATCCGGGGATGTGGATGTACCGTTCCACGACCGGTGAGAAGAAGGTGTGCTGCATCGCTTTGATCGACTGTTCGTTCTCCGGTGCTCCGAAGATGAGCAGGAAATAGGCGGCAAGGGCGAACAGGATGTAGCCGAGAAAGGTTGAATTCATGGACCGTAACTCCTATTAATACATTCGTAAGAGGATCGCACGGACATTGTCCATGGTCGGATCCAGTTCCAGTGCACGTTCCCAGCTCCGTTTCGCATCGGACACCTGACGGAGCATATAATGGACGGAGCCTTTCACCGAATAGGAGAGCGCGATATTCGGGGCAAAGGTGATGGACCGGTTGATCTCGGCCAATGCTTCGGTGTACCGGCGCGAAGCAAAGAGCTGCTGCGCGTTGTTGAGACTGATCATGGCTTTATTGTAATTCGCATCCTCCGGAGTGTACGGCTTCGTTCCATCCTCGCGCGGCGGGACCTCCTTACCGTTCTTCTTCACTTCCTTACCGTTCTTCTTTGCGGCAGCCGTGGTGTCCATCTGTTCGGTCACCATCTTCTGCACTTCCTGTTCGCTCGGTCGCTTCTTGCCGAGGTTCGATACTCCCCCGCCGGCGGAACCGCTGTAGTCGATATCGAAATCGATGTCTTTGTTATAGAGGTCCATGATCAGATCGATGCTGATCAGCGGAGTATTGATCTTGACGTTCGCCGGCGCGGAGGTGACCGGACGTTCTTCCATCATCGGCGATTGCTGGATCTGCTGACGGACGGGGGTCTGATCCTGCGCGGGCCAAGCGGTCTGCGGCTGCTGCAGTTGACGCTGCACCGGCTGCACGACTTGCTGCGGGGTTGACTGCTGGGAGTTTTGCTGCTGCGGTGTCACCGAAGGAGCCGGTTCCTGCTGGAGCGGCGGGACGAGCAGTTCTTCCTGATCGGTCGTATCGGTATCGGTCTGTGCAGCAGCCGGAACGGCAGCGCACAGGAGGAGCAGCAGCAGCAGTACGATCAAAGTAGTTTTCATAGGACGAAGTAGATTTGGCCGAGCACACCGCTGCCGGCAGGATAGGCGTTCCCGAGTTTACCGGGATTGCCAAAGTTCACATAATCCACACCGAGTCCGAGGATGCGGCTCAGTTTCACCGAGATCCCGGCGGAAAGCGATGTGGTGAAGATCCCGGATTCCATATAGTACCCTCCCGAGAGGTTCAGCATGATGATCTTCCGTCCGATCTCACCGTCACCGTACAATTCGAAACCGAAACCCGGCGCAAGGGTCCAGCCGATACCGCCGATGTTCGGACCGTAGACGATCTTCGTATCGATGTAGAAATTCACATTGTCGAAGATGGTCGCGACATCATTGTACCGGTACCCGAGCAT
>JAVBYA010000298.1 GCA_030824295.1 Bacteroidota bacterium | reverse complement strand
TTCCCTGTTTTCACTCTATTACTGAATGTATGCTGACGGGAGACCAGGCGATTTATAGTCGCTCACGTGATGTATGTTTTTCATTAATCTAAGAATATAGCAATTCAATATCATCACTCCGCAAACACCACCGCGAACTTCTTGATGATATTCGTTCTCTGAGGTGGAGATCTTCGCCATCATCAGCTGACTGGCCACGTGAGAGCACAATTATTGAGGTAGTGTACGAAAACCGCAATTCACCGTCAAGCGAACTGCACGAGCACTTCAGGACGATACTTGTTTGGCAAACGGAGAGAACAGCTTCGAAAGTGCGGTTTTTTTGATGAAACTGCACTGAAAGTGATATTGAGAGAAATGTGTCCGATTTTTTGCCGTGTACGGCGAAGCGACGACTCTCTGAATGAACAGTGACCGTCAGTGCAGCGGCTGCAGTGAAGATGTTTCGTACAGCACTCCCCCGTCCACCGGGTGCTGCTGCGGATTGATATCAAGTTTGATAGGATAGCCAAGGTCCGGATGGTATTCCACGACCAGAGAGTCGCTCCCCGGGTTTTGGATGATGGAGAACAGGGAATCGATCGGTAAGTAGGTCCGCGTTTGCGGATAGGACAGCATCGTGGAATCGCTCAGGCGCATAACGGAGAAGACCGTATCCTGTTTGACGATCACCTTCATCCGCGTTCCGCCGTCGATGCAGAAACAGGCACGCACCTGTTCCATACTATAGGAATGCAGGTTCTGCGACTTCCACTGTTCGTACGGCGCAGACGGTGCCGGAGCATCAGCAGCAGCATCGCATCCTGTCAGAAGAATGATCGATAACAGTATGAGAATGTGGTTACGCATGATCTTCTCCTTTCTGTGCACGGAACCGTGAACCGGACAGCCGCCATTCCACAACAGCGACGTTGATCCCCCACCCGGCCGCCATGCTGATGGTCCGGAATGTTTCATTGTGATAATCCGGCAGCAACAACCAGGGGATATGCGTAAGGACTTGCGTACCGGCACCGAGACCGAGCGCGTAGGCGCGCATCATCCATGCCCGGTGACGGGCTATATCCTTGTTAAGGATCGCAGTGGTGGCGGCGATCAGTCCGTACGTCATCACCGTACCGACAACAATGCGGATAAGATACAGTCCCTGACCATCATACTGCGGCCAGGCATAGTAGAATGTCATCCAGAGTCCGCTCAGCGACGCAATGAGTCCGGCAGGCACCAGCACACGGCCTGACCAGCGGTGCCAGGCAGGATACCGGGAACGGATGCGAGGAACGAACTGGAATGCTCCCAGCATGCAATAGACGACGACACTGACGATATGCAGCGCCGCAGGGACCGGCGCGGTCAGGAAGCGCGTATTCTCCGGCGTGACGGTTGCGCCCTGAGCGATCTGCAGCAGGCGGACCGTTCCGGCGATGGCCGGGATGATGGACAAGAATAACAATCCTGCAGGAAGCAGCCAGGGGCGCAGAGGACGGTTCATGGTCACGGTCGGGCTGTCAGTGATTAGGGGTGAGTTTGCGTTCCCGCAGCAACGCGAGGATGTCGAGCATATCCTTCGGCAGTTCGCTGTCGAAGCGCATCATCTTTTTAGTGTGCGGGTGTACGAATCCAAGTTTCTTGGCATGCAGCGCCTGGCGCGGCATCATGGCAAGCAGGTTCTTCACCTCAGCCAGCTTCTTCCCTTCGATGCCGCCGATCATGATCTGGTCCCCGCCATACGTCACATCGCCGAAGACGGGATGGTTGATATGCGCGCAATGCACACGGATCTGATGGGTCCGTCCGGTATGCAGATGCAGGCGGATGAGCGTAACGTACTCGAACTGTTCGATCACTTCGTAATCGGTCATGGCGTTCTTTCCGTCCGCCACCACCGCCACTTTCTTCCGGTCGCTCTTGCTCCGTCCCAGCGGCGCATCGATCGTCCCGCTCTCCTGCTTGAACCGTCCCCACACCACGGCGTGATACTCCCGCTCCGATGTCTTGGCGGCGAACTGCTTCGCCAGCTTTTGATGCGTTGTCTCATCCTTCGCCACCACCAATAGTCCGCTCGTATCCTTGTCCAGCCGGTGCACGATGCCGGGACGGACGATGTCGAACTCCTCGTCCTCTTCCGCATGCAGCTGCGAGAGCTGTTCGGAGTGATGCATCAACGCATTTACGAGCGTGCCGGAATAATTCTTATACGCAGGATGGGTCACCATACCGGCCGGTTTGTTCACTACCAGCAGGTAGTCATCCTCATGGACGATCTCCAGCGGGATATCCTCCGCTTTCACTTCCGGCGGGTCGGGACGGGAGAGATTCACCGTGATCAGGTCCTCGGGCAGCACCACATAGCTCGGTTTGACGCTCTTCCCGTTCACCAGCACTTCGCCGTTCTTGATCGCCTCCTGCACTTTGTTGCGCGTGGCGTTCTCCGTCCGGTTGGTCAGGTACACATCCAGCCGTTCCTTGGTCTGTCCGGGAGGAACATGTATCTCAAAGTGATTCTTCATCGGAACGCGAATGTGTGGGTGGAGAAAAAAAGATGCTCGCATCGGCGAGCATCAGGGAAGTCTCAGGGAATACATTGATTCTATCGTACTTATTATGGGATGGTCACTTGGTCTTCAACAAGCCTGGACCGACCGACAGCAAGAATTACGCTGTTGGATTGGACTCTGTCGTTGACCCGCTCTCCTGCACGGCAGCCGCTGCGGCCGCTTCGTGTTCCTGGTCCACGAACGACCGGTGGAAGAGGAGCATCATCAGCACGCCAATGGAGACCGCCGCATCGGCGATATTGAACACCCAAAAGCGCTGCAGCGTGAAGCCCCAGAGGTCGATGTTGATGAAATCGACATCGATGAAATCGACCACTTTGCCGTGGAACAGCGCCGATTCTCCGTAGATCACCCCATAAAAGGTCCGGTCGATCAGGTTGCCGATCGCACCGCCCAGGATGAGCGCCAGCGAGAGACGGAACAGCAGCTTCTCCCGGCGGAGCAGATAGAGATAGAAGAAGATGCCGATGCTGGCCACGATGGAGAAGAGAGTCAGGAACAGCTTGCCGTCCACCACTTCGATGCCGAACGCCATGCCCGGATTCTCGATGAAGGTGATGCGGAGGAAGTCCCCGGCAACGGGAATGGACGTGCCGAGCTGCATCCCTTTCAGGGAGATGCCGAGCGACGGGACCTCGAGCCCCTTGATCATGAACTTCGTGATCTGGTCCGCGATGACAATAAAGAACGTGACGAACAGTACTCTCACAGTTACATCGACCCCTTCTTCAGGTTCTTGCATTCGATGCAGAGCTGCGCATGGGGGACCGCTTCCAGTCGCGCTTTGGGGATGAGCTTGCCGCACTGGATGCAGAATCCGTACGTTCCTTTGTCGATGCGTTTGAGCGCATCATCCAGGTAGTTGAGGAACTTCCCTTCGCGCGAGGCGAACAGGAAGGTCTTCTCGCGTTCCATCGCGTCCGTCCCCTGCTCCATATGCGTGGAGTAGGTGGAGTTCTCGCTGGCATACTCGCCGGTGGTCACGTCCATCATGCTTTCCTTAAGGATGGCCAGTTCCTCCAGTATCTCCTTCCGCTTCTCCGTGATGATCCCCTTGAAGTACAGTAGCTCCTTGGCATTGAACCCCTTCACCACTTTCTTCTTCGCCGGTGCCGGCGGTGCACTCTTCGCTTTCACCGCTGCCTTCGGTTTTGCGGCCGCTTTCGGTTTGGCCGCTTTCTTCACCGGTTTTGCCTTCGCTTTTTTGACAACTGTTTTCGCCATTGTGATCCTTTGTGAAAATGACAATGAGTGAATTACACTTTCGTGATACCGATGGAACACGCCGTGCCGTTGATATCCTCGGTGGCGGCCCCTGCTGCTGCGGACCGTTTCAGGTCCACCGCGAGCGTCTCGCTCATAATGTACGCGGAGGACTTCGCCAGTGCATCGGCCAGTTCATCCGTTGTTTCGTAGGAGATGGAGATACGGTCGGTCACTTCGAACCCGGAATCCTTCCGCAGGTTCTGGATGCGGCTGACGAACTCGCGCGCGAGCCCTTCCACGCGCAGCTCGGGAGTGATCTCCGTATCCAGTGCGACGGTCACTTTCCCGTCCGATTCCACGATCCAGCCCTTGATCTCCTCTGCCACGATCTCCACATCCTCATGCAGGATGGTGACCGCGTTCCCTTCGACCGTGATCTCCACGGTGCCGTCCCCGTTCAGCACTGCGATCTGCGCCGGCGTGAACGTGCGGATGACCTCGGCCACTTTCGCCGTCGATTTGCCGTACTTGTTCCCCAGCACGCGGAAGTTCGGTTTGATCTTGTATTTGATGATGTCCTGATCGATCTTCGCGTCGAGCGCTTTCACGTTGATCTCGTCCAGGATGACATCCTCCACCGATTTCAGCAGCGCGAACTCCGCCTGGTCCTTCACCGGCACCAGGATCTTCAGCAGCGGCTGACGCACTTTGATGTTGGATTTCATCCGCATGGCGCGGACGATACCGACGATGCGGATGGCGCGGTCCATGCGTGCTTCGAGCGCCGGATCGATCGCCGCCTCGTTCACCTCCGGCAGCATCGCCAGATGGATGGAGATGTGCTTCTCTTTCTTTGTTGCGCCGTTCAGGTTGCGGTACATCTCTTCCGCCAGGAACGGTGCGATCGGTGCGGTCATTTTGATGATGGTATCAAGACATTCATACAGCGTCTGATACGCCGCGGTCTTGTCCTTCCCCTTTTCGCTCTTCCAGAACCGGCGCCGGTTACGGCGCACGTACCAGTTGGAGAGATTGTCCAGCGTGAAGTCCGTGATGGCACGGGACGCACGGGTCAGATCGTATTCGTCCATGTACTGACGGTATTCCTTCACCAGCGAATTGAGCGCGCTGATGATCCAGCGGTCGATCTCGGAACGCTCTGCCACCGGCACCGTCGGTTCTGAATGATCGAACCCGTCGATGTTGGCATAGAGCGCGAAGAAGGAATACGTGTTCACCAGCGTACTGAAGAACTTCCGCTGCACTTCACCGATCCCGTCCTCATCGAACAGCGTGGGGCGCCAGACCGGGGACTGGGACACCAGATACCAACGGGTGGCATCGGCACCGTATTTCATGATCAGACCGAACGGATCGACCGTGTTCCCTTTGGACTTGGACATCTTCTGTCCGGTCTTGTCCAGGATGAGCTCATTCACCAGCACATTCTTGTATGCCGGTTTATCGAACAGGAACGTGCCGATGGAATGCAATGTATAGAACCATCCGCGCGTCTGGTCGATCCCTTCGGAGATGAAATCGGCAGGATACGCGCTGTCGAAGATCTCTTTGTTCTCGAACGGATAATGCCATTGTGCGAACGGCATGGCGCCGGAATCGAACCACACGTCGATGAGTTCCGGGGTCCGTTTCAGATAGCCGCCGTTGGCGGAACGGAAGACCAGCTTGTCCACCGTCGGTTTATGCGGATCGAGCGTCTTGATATCGGCTTCCGTGAAGATTCGTCCGGACGGTTTTCCTTGTTCGTCCAGCCACTCTGCACCGACAAGCTCCGCGAAACTGCCGACGCATTTCATCTCTTTGCCGTCCTCGGAGAGCCAGATGGGAAGCGGTGTGCCCCAATACCGGTCGCGGGACAATGCCCAGTCCTTGTTCTCTTCCAGCCAGTTGCCGAACCGTCCTTCGCCGACCTCTTTCGGGATCCAGTTGATCTGCTTGTTCAGGTCGATCATCCGCTGCGCATACTTGGTGGTGCTGATGTACCACGATGTGCGCGCGTAATAGAGCAGTGGGGACGAGCAGCGCCAGCAGTGGGGATAACTGTGCAGGTACTGTTCCTTCTTGTAGAGGATGCCGCGCACCTTCAGGTCCTGGATGATATCCGCATCCGCATCCTTCACGAACTTTCCCTGGAACTGCGTGACGGCCGGTTCGAACGCGCCGGACTTGTTCACCGGATGGATGGTCGGCAATCCATGCTTGCGGCAGGTCTGATAGTCATCCTCGCCGTATGCCGGGGCCATGTGCACGATACCGGAACCGGAATCGGTCGTGACGAAGTTCCCTTCGATCACGTACCATCCTTTTTCCGCCACCGTATGGAAATTGTACATGCGCTCGTACTCTTTGCCGACGAGTTCTTTTCCCTTGAACTCGGCAACGATAGTGTATTTCTCCTTCAGCACTTCCAGCCGCGCCTTCGCCATGATGAGGAACTCTCCGGTCGGCACGGTCGCTTCGCCTTCCACTGCGAGCAGTTCCACCTTCACATAGTCGATCTCCGGATGTACCGCGAGCGCAACGTTCGCAATGAGCGTCCAGGGAGTGGTCGTCCAGACGAGGAACGAAGTGTTCGCTTCCCCTTTCACTTTCAATTTGATGTAAACGCTCGGATCCTTCACATCCTTGTAACCGAGAGCGACCTCGTGGGAGGAGAGCGGCGTTTCGCAACGCGGGCAGTACGGCTGGATCTTGTAGCCGCGGTAGATCATCTCTTTCGTGTAATACTGCTTCAGCGCCCACCAGATCGATTCGATATAGTTATTCTCGAACGTCACGTACGGATCGTTCAGGTCCACCCAATAACCCATCTCGCGCGTCATCCGTTCCCAGTCCGTTTTGTACTTCCACACGGACTCACGGCAGAGCTGGTTGAACTTCTCCACACCGTACGCAACGATCTCATCCTTATGCTTGATGCCGATCTGCTTCTCTACTTCGATCTCCACCGGCAGACCGTGCGTATCCCATCCCGCTTTGCGGTGCACCTGATATCCGCGCATGGTCTTGTAGCGGCAGAAGGCATCCTTCAGCGTCCGCGCCATCACATGGTGGATGCCGGGACGGCCGTTGGCCGTGGGTGGTCCTTCGTAGAAGGTGTACAGGGGTTTTCCGTTGCGGGACGTGATCGATTCTTCGAAGATCTTGTTCTCTTCCCAGAATTTCAGGTTCGCTTTTTCAACGTCGGAATAGTTGATCTTATCGGTCAGTTCTTTGAACATTTATAATACAGGCTTTGCAAGTTGAGATATTTCAACAATGTGATCTAATTTTTCAATAATTTCAGGGTCAATTTCTTCTTTCTTAAGATATTTTGTTAAAACATGATAATCTGTTTTTCTTAACATATTCTCAATTCCGAGATTTTTAAAATAGTTCTCAAAAACTGGATCAAGGAAGTCATCGCTTGCCTTAATTTCATCAGACCACGGGCTTGGTTTTTTTAATGTCTCTAGTGCCAACGTAACATCTTTAATTGATTTAACCATTATTTCTTTTCGCCTGTTTGAATCGGCGAGCGAAAATAAATCATCATTTTCTTTACCTACAGCATAAGCGATTAAAACGCTTTCTTTGCATAAATAATTTTCAAATTCTCGCCTTTTCCACATTAGCTCAATTAGCGGTAAGTTTGAGATTAATGGTACATCAACTTTATCAAAAATAGCGATTCCCACTAAATCAGACTTACCTTCCCTTAAACCGTAGAATTGTTTCCTACATGAAATTGGTTGATTCCCTACATACTCAACAAATGGCGTATTGAAAAGAACTTCTTTGGCAGGATGCCCTAATATTTCTGCATATGATTGAAGCATTGCCAAATCTGTAGACCCCTCGAGATAAAAAACCCATCCCTTTTGCTCAGCCTGGTAATATTTTTCAAATCCTATTTCTTTTAGTGACTTTGATACTTGAGTCCCACGATCATCAATTCTATGTGGTTGACTACCAACAAATGCAATCACGATATCCTTATCAGCAGCTTCATTCATAATGATTTCTGAATGACTTGCCGCTACTATTTGTGATTCTTTTAATTCGGCTACATTTGTAAGCAATTGATAAATTTGTCGTTGTCGCAATACTTCAAGGTGCGCATCTGGTTCGTCAAGAAGCAAAATTGATTTGGGATTTGCATACAAAAAAGCTAACAGCAACAATGTTTGTTGTAAACCTCTACCACTTGAAGATATATCAAGAACTATGTCGTTTTCGGTTGAATAGGACATAGTTATTTCGCCACGCTCTTTTATATACTTTGGTTCATGAAGTTTAACACCAAATAAATTCTGAATATGTGTTACAAGCGAATCCCAATCGCCCTTGTTTTTAGCTTCAAAGATTTGAAAGCACAAATTTCTAAGCACTTGCGCTGTTTGACCTTCACCAAGCAATACTCCAATTCGACCCTTCTCCCATTTAGGTTCGACTGCGATCAATCCAGACATAGGAGGCAGAAATGAAATTTGATTCATCACAGCCTCAACTGGAATTGACATTCGCTCTTGTTTTTCGCCTTCAGATAGGAGGATAGGCTTACAATAAAATGATTCTTCGTTGGCATAAACAAATTCTAGCCCAAACGACCATTCTTTCCCATCATTGATACCGTTAACAATAATCTCAATTCTAATATTTTTTGTAACTGGTTTCCCTTCTTGCCTATCAGATTCATGAGTCCGTAAATTTTTCCAAAGTAATTTTGCTGTTGGAATTGGCAAGGAAATTAAGTCATTTCTATTAATTGTTACACCGGGTCGTGTTTGTGGCGATGATCGGCCTGCACGTTTTTCATTCCATCGTTTAACACCAATATCCCACAATGCCAATGCTTGCAACGCAGTTGTCTTACCTGAATTATTTGGACCAACAAAAACAACGTTTTTGCCCAACTCCATTTTAGCAGAATTGAACCTCTTAAAATTTCGTATTTCAATTGAAGTCAACATTCTGCTACAATCTCGCGACTACTTCTTTCATGATGGAGGTCAGTTTGGGTTCCGCAGCATTCGCCACGGCGATCACTTCCTGCAGGGAGACCGGTTTCAGCGCATCGGGGAAACATTCGTCGGTCATGATGGAGAAACCGAGCACCCGCATGGACTGGTGGGCTGCCACGATCACTTCCGGCACGGTGGACATTCCGACCACATCGGCACCGATGCCGCGCAGGAAGCGGTATTCGGCACGGGTCTCCAGATTCGGCCCGGAAACGGCCACAAATACCCCTTTTTGCAGGCGTATCTTCTGGTCCAGCGCTACCTTCTCGGCCAGCGCGATCAGTTCGTGCGTGTACGGTTCGGTCATATCCGGGAAGCGTGGACCGAGCGTATCGTCGTTATGCCCGATGAGCGGATTGTCACCGAGCAGGTTGATATGGTCGGTGATGAGCATGATGTCCCCTTTGGTGAAGAGAGGATTCATACCGCCGGCCGCGTTGGAGATGAGCAGCGTGTTCACGCCGAGCGCTTTCATCACGCGCACCGGGAAGGTCACCTGCTGCATGGTGTATCCTTCGTAATAATGGAAGCGTCCCTGCATCGCCACGATGCTCTTTCCGCCGAGCGTACCGAAGATGAGCTTCCCTTTATGGGATTCGACGGTGGAGACCGGAAAATGCGGGATATCGGAATAGTCGATCACGACCTCGGCCGCGATCTCCTTCACCAGACCGCCGAGGCCGGTGCCGAGGATGATGCCGACCGAAGGTGCGGCGGATGTTTTCGTGCGGAGGAATTTCACCGCATCGTCGATCTGTGCACGGAGTGGTGTCATGAGAGTTTCTTCAATACTTCATCGATCTGAAAATGGTCCCGGCCGGTCCCCTGGCTCTGG
>JAVBYA010000137.1 GCA_030824295.1 Bacteroidota bacterium | reverse complement strand
CATCCGCGGCCAACTGTTCCACCACACCAAGGAGCGTCACCGGATAGTTCGACGCAAAGACTGCGGCAAGATGGTAGAGCGATTTCTTCTTGCCGGAGATCGTGAACGATGAAGCGCCGAGCTTCCGGACCAACCTGCGGCAATCGGTCACGGCCGCCCGGTCCCCTTCCAGCGCGAACCATGCCCCTTTCAGCGGGACCCTCTTCCCGCTCTTGGGGAAGGTCATCAATGGATGCATCGAAGCGATCGATGTTCTGCGCCGCATGGGCGGACGGAGCACATCACCGGAGAATGCGCCGGAGCAATGGATGAGGGTCCGTATCCTGTCAGCATCGGAATGCTTCCGAAGCTGCGCTGCAACAGCCGCGATCCGGTCATCCGGTACTGCAAGGATGACGAACGGAGAGAGCGGTGCATCGGCAGTGAGTATTCCGGATGTGAGCGCAGAGACCCGGCGTCCGAGAGTGTGCGCTGAGGTGCCGCCGGCAGAATAGACAGCGGCGATGGACACACCTGCATCGTGCAGCGCCAGAGCCAGGGAGCGGCCCAATGCCCCTGCTCCGATCATGGTCACATCGGGGGATCGGCTCACTTCACCAGCATCATTTTTTTTGTCGTCGTCCGGCCGGAAGCGGTCAAACGGTAGAAATAGACACCGCCGGCAAGTTCTGCGGCGGACACCTGTGCGGAATAGCTCCCGGCCTCCATCGCACGGTCCAGGATCGTCATCACGTTCCGTCCTGTCACATCATGCAGTGTCAGTGCAACGTGTCCGGACTGCGGCACCGTGAACCGGATGAGTGTGGAGGGATTGAACGGGTTCGGGTAATTCTGAGCCAGATCGAAAGAGCGGATCGTTTCCCATTCATTCCGTTCCACGACCGCCGTGGCATTCAACGGAGCACCGTTCTTCACCCACTGCACGAGCGTGCGGAGGTCCTCGTTCGAGATCGGGTCGCCCCCCTGCGGCATGCGGGAACCGAATCCGGCCAGCCCTTTCACTTTCAGGATGAGGACGCTGTTGGTATCGTTCGCCACGACCACCGGTTTATGCACTCCGGTGGTGAACAGATCGTTGTACGGGAAGACATTCAGACTGCCGGAGCCCCCATGACACCCCGTGCAACCGTACTTATCAAAGATCGGTTTGACATGCTGCGTATAATTCACGGTCTGTGCCTGCAGCAGGGTTCCGCACAGCAGTATCAGGATGATCATCATGGAACGTTTGCTCATTGCTTCTCCGATCGGTTGAATGGACGGTCCGTGCAGCATACTGCAGGGATCACTGATTGATCTTCTTCTTGTACTGTGCATGCCCGTGCTTGACGGATTCGAGCGCCACGACCACATTGTCCCACCCGAAACTCTCCACATGTTTCCCTTCCAGCAGTTTGTAGCTGGTGAAGAAATGTTCGATCTCCACCAACAGATGCTTCGGCACCTCTTTCACATCGTTGATGTTCCGGTACGTAGGGTCGTTCACGGCAACGGAGAGCAGCTTGTCGTCCGGTCCTTTCTCGTCCCGCATGCGCAGGATACCGATCGGCTTCACTTCCACCACCACGCCGGTGAACAGCGGCTGATCGATGAAGATGAGGATGTCCAGCGGATCGCCGTCGTCCCACAGAGTGCTGGGGACGAACCCGTACGCCTCCGGATAGTGCATGGAGGAATAGAGGACGCGGTCCAGTTTGAACACTCCCAGGTCCACATCGTACTCGTATTTGTTGCGGCTTCCCTGCGGGATCTCGACAACGGCGTTGATGATGCGGGGGAATTCGTTCCCGATCGGAAGGTCTTTGAAGTTCATGGATGTACTTTCATAAAAAGCGAATGCCGAAATGAACATCATTCCGGCATTCGCGCGTTCTGGTGTTCGCTGTTATTTCAGCTTGAGGGATGCCACGACGTTATCGAACGCCGGTTTGAAGTCCGCCGTGAGCGGCTTGTACCAGGTGACGACCACTTGATAGATCTTCTCTCCCTTGGTGACGAAGTAGACCACGCGGTCGATGTCCTTGGCCGGAGGAGCGGCATTCACCGTGACAGCGGTGGCGCCGTCGATCGTTGCGGAACCGGTCTTGCTCGGTTTGAACTTCGCTTTATTATCCTCGACGAATTTCTCGAACTTCACATCACCCTTGTCCGTCTTTGTCGGGAAGACATCAAGATCGATGGTGCAGTCCTGGCGGAGCCCCTGCAGATGCAGCGAATGGAGCGAACCGCCCTTCACCTTGGGCATGGTCACTTCGTAGTTCTGCGGATACTGGAACTCCACGAAATCATTGCTGAATTTCGTTACTTCTGCAGACGGAAGAGCTGCTTTGTTCGGATCATCATAGCGTTCCTTCGGTTTCGGCAGTTTCACGGATTCGACGATCTTGTCCAGGATCGGTTTATAGACCTCAAAGTAGTCGTTGAAACCGGAGATGCTGACGGTATAGAACGCGCTGTCGTGCGCCACGATGTACTTCTCGCCCTTCAGCGTGGTCTCTTTACCGACCTTCACGCCGAACGAGAATTTGAATCCGTCCTGTTTCCCCACCTTCGCCGGCTGTTCACCGGAGAGGTTCAATGCGGAAAAATTCTGCATGGTGAGCGCTTTGAATTCTTCGATGGTGCCGACCTTCGCTTCAGAGAATTTCTCGGAAGTGATCTCGATCTCCACACCGCCCTGTTCCTGGTTCACCGTGGTGCTTCCCTGGGAATAGACCTCATAGAACTTCTCTGCTGCGGTCTGCGAAGAGTAGAATTTGGTCCGTTTCGGATCGGAGTTGACGGTCCACCCTTTGGGATACTGCGCTTCCATACTGTTGATCGGGTCCTGGAACGTTTCCCACTCCGCGATCACCGGGAGTTCCGTTTTTTTCTGGCACGAGGAGATGACGCCGCCGATGGCGATGCTGAGCAGCATCAGCACGAAGAACGGAATGTGCATGTTTCGCTTGTTCATGGTTCACCTTTTCTGTTGAGTGAAGAATGATGGATTATTTTCCGCAGTTCATTTGCGTTGATTCTTTTTTGGCCGCTGCGTTCTTGGGATTGATCTTCAGCACCAATGCATATTCCTGACAGGCACGCGCCCGGATCTTCTTCGCTTCATCGTCCAGCAATTGAGCATCCCCGCTCCGCACGGCATACATCTGAGCCATGAACAGATGAAGATTCTCGTCCTTCTTGTCCTTCTCATAGGTTGCGGCCTTCTCCAGTTTCTCGATCGCTCCCACAACATTCTTTGCACGCCATTCGAACAATGCCAGACTCCGGTAACCGCTCATGATCATCGCGGTATGCTGGACGGCCTTGGCCGGTTCCGCTTTCAGTGCACTGTCCGCCAGACCGATGAGGACCTCGGCATGATACCGGCCGAATTCCGCTGAATCCTGCTGGGAATAGATACCGATCAATGCCTGATGGGACTGCATGTTGTTCGGACGGAGCGCGATGAGACGCTTATAGTAGTTCTTCGCCGTGTCCATCTTCTCCAACACATTGTACGAATACGCCGCATAGAACAGTGCCGTGATGTTCTTGGGATCCTTCTCCAGCAGCTGCTCGTAATACCCGCCGGCTTTATCATACTTCTTCTGTGTCAAAAATATCGCCGCCAGTGTGCCGATGGCATCGGTGTTGTCCTTCTGGAGCACCAATGTCCGCTCAAGATACTTGATGGCGTTCACCGTGTCTTTGATCTGATAGAACGAGAATCCCATACGATAGACCTCTTCCGCGGCGAGCGAATCGGCCGGGAAGGTCTTGTACAGATCGAGTGATTTCTGGTATTCCTTGGCAAGATAATAGGAATACGCCAGCATCGGTTTCATCTCGGCGCTGTTCGGGTTCACCTTCAGCGCATACTCCAGGACAGGGATGGCATCTTTGTAGGCTCTCGCATTATAGAGAGAGATCGCATACTTCTCCCACGCTTCCGTGTTGTCCTTCTTCAGTTCAACATACATCTTGAAGAACTCCGCCGCTTCACGCCAGTAGGCTTTCGTCCGGAACATCGTGTTGGCGGCATCATAGATGGCCTTGTCGTTCTTCGGATCGAGCTCGATGGATTTCTGCAGTGCTGCGATCAGCTCCTGGATCTGTGCGGCGTTCAGTCCGCGGTTCTTCAGGATGGTCGTTGCAAGCCGGTACCACAGCACCGGGTCCTCCGGTTTCAGCTGTGTCGCCGTCCGAAGGTTCTCCACGGCCAGCACGATCACGTTCTGGCGGGAATAGACCTCGGCCAATCCGATGTACACTTCCACATTCTTCGGATCGATCTCCTTCGCTTTGGAGAAATAGATGGATGCTTTGTCCAGCGAATCGGTCTCCAGGAATGTCTGGCCGTACGCAATGGCTCCCTTGGTGCTGGTCTTATGGTATTTCTCCAGCTCCTTGAACCGTTTCGCCGCTTTGTCCCACAGGTTCAGTTTCCCGTACACGCGGACGATGGAGACCAGGGCCGGTTCATATTCATCATCGAAATCCAATGCCCGTTCCAGGGAGGTCTGTGCATTCGCCAGATCCCCTTTCAGCCGGAACGCTTCGCCGAGCAGGTAATTCCCTTCCACATTGCGGGTATTCGCCTGAAGGTACTTCTGGAACAATTGGATCGCTTCGTCATATGAACCTTTCGCGATCGCCGCCCTTCCCTGCGCAAGTTCATCCTGCGCTTGTCCCAGGGTCACGAACAACATCACCAATACTGCGAATACCTTCATGATACGTCCTTCTCTGTTTTATGGGGTCTGTAATTGAACCAAGCGTACGGGCATCGTCGCCGGCACCAATCCGTTGCTGACGATGATCTTCTGTCCATCGCCGCTGGCGGCGAACGAGATGAAACCCATACCGGGGCCTTTCCCGACGTTGTGTGTATAGATGTTCACGGTGCGGGAAAGGGGATACAATTTCTGATAGACATACGCCTGATGCGGGAGGAAATACTCCATCTCCGTAGACGTTGTATCACGACGGAACCGCGGATCGCCGATCTCCAGCGTATGCACGTTCTTCGGCAGGCTGTCCAGGAACGCCATGGAGACGAAGCCGACCGCGTTCGGACGCTCCGACACGATACTGATCACTTCGGTGGACGAGGCGCACGGCATCACGTTCGGCATCAACGGCTGACCGCCGGCGATGTTCTGTTTCACAAATTCATGGACGGCACTGTTCGGCTCACCGAGTGCAACGATAACCGCACTCGAGAGTCCGGAACCCTTCACGGACGACCAGCGGGGCTCCGTGCCGGTCAGCAGCAATGCCAGTTCCGCCGTGGAGAGCCGCGTGAGCGTATTCTTCTCGTTCACGATGACGGCGATACCGTCGAATGCGATGGTGGTGGAATCGATCTCGAAACCGTTCTTTGCCGCTGCGGTCCGTTCCTCCGCGTTCATGGAACGGGCGGTGACGATGAGTTTCACGCTGTCGTTCAGCAGATGGACGAATGCTTCGCGGGCGGAAGCGGAGTGATTGACGATGCTCACCTCTTCATACATCCGCTGGAACGCCTTCACCTGGGTATCGATCACCGGATAGAGATCCTCCGACGTGATCATGGTGAGACTGCCGCTGGTGAGGGTTTCGCGTTTTTCGTTGGAACAGGACAGGAGCAGCGCTGCGGTGATGAGGATGAGGGTACGACGGAGCATATTATTCAAACTGACGTTCTTCATCTGCCTGCCGTTGTTTGATGCGAAGGGAAATGAAACGATAGACACCGTACAGGAGCAGTACAACACCGAACATCACGCGGAATTTTTCCGGCATGTGGATATCCTCCGGGAAAAGGACCAGGACATAGATCCCCATCCCGAAGAACACCACCGACATTGCATACCCGAAGTATGCAAACATTCTTGAAGGGTCCATCGCCGCCGTTACCGCCCTGCACTCAAACGGAACTTGAACGGAATGGAGACCCAAACCGCTACCGGACCGTTGTTCATGATGGCCGGGGTGAATTTCCATTTCATTGCAGCGTCGATGGCCGGCTGATTGAAGAGCTCGGCATCGGACTTGAGCACCTGCGCCTTCTTCGGATTCCCTTCCTTGTCCACCCAGATCTTCACCCAGACGGTGCCTTCAACGCCGGCACGGCGGGCGATCTCCGGATAGACCGGTGCGGGATTGTTCCCCGGAAGCGGCTGCGGCTGTTTCTCCACCGGTACGAAATCCGGCGGCGGGCCGTCCTCTTCGATCTTAATGTCGGATTCGATCTCGACCGGACCGCTGCCGAGGCCGTCCCCTTCACCGATCGGAGCAGAGGCGGACATCTCCTCCTGTGTTGCGATGGTCTGTTCGGGGTTGATCTCAGCATCCGGCACCGGGACCGGCGTTCCAACGGTCGGTTTCGCGGTCGGCGCTTCCACAGAGACGGCCGGGGCCGCCTGCGAGTTGGTGATGGACGGCGGCGGACCGAGGTCGCTGTACTTCATAATGCGGACGGAATAGACAGGTTCTTCTTCTTCCAACAGGTACTGGACCCCGTAGTATGCACCCATGCCGATAAAATGAAAGCTTCCGGCAACGATCAGTGCGGTGACGGAATACTTCCTCGAAAGGTTCCGCAGCTCCTGATATCCGTATGCTGTCAATGGTTCGGCTTTCTTCGTAGCCATAATACTTTCTCCGTTTACGATGGTATACTTATAACGTACCGATCTCTTTCTTATCGTCATCCTGCATCGGCGCGAGACTGAAGCGGGTGATATCGTTGATGTTCAGTTCATCCATCACATCCACCATATCGATGTACTTCGCTTTCCCGTCCACCTTGATCAGGGTGATCAGTTTCGGATTGGCGCGGTTCCGCTCTTTGAGCAGTTTGCCAAGGTTGATCAGCCGCGACTTCTTATCTGTACCGTCAACCGTGACCGCTTTCTCCGTGCCGATGTTCCAGAAGATGCGGAAATCATCGGTGATGCGCAGCGTGAGCAGGTTGGATGCTGCTACTTCTGCATTCTTTTCAGAGGGCGGCAGGTTGATCTCCATGGTCTGCGGCTTGCTCATTGATGTCGTGAGCATGAAAAAGGTCAACAGCAGGAATGCAACGTCCACCATCGGCGTCATATCCACACGGACAGCAATGCGCTTGCGCTTCTTCTTACCGCCGTGCTTCTGCTTACCCTTCGATTGCGATAAATCTACATCTGCCATAGGTCGTTACTCCTAAAAATTATTTTTCCATATCCGTGACCAGATTGAAACGTGTGATGTTCTCCTTCTGCAGGGTCTCCATCACGCTCTGGATCACTCTATATTCGGCATCACGGTCCGCTTTGATGACCGTGCGCAGTTTGGGATTGCGGATACGGGCATTGCGCAGCAGTTCCGGCAGTTCGGCCAGCGTCACTCCAACGCCGGCTTTCAGAACGTACTGCGGACCGAACAGCGCTCCGCGCAGGTTCTGGTTGTCCACTCCCAGATAGACGCTTCCCTCTTTATCCACTGTCACCGTCATCACATCGACATCGGGCAGTTTGAAAGCGGAATGCGAGACCGGGATCGAGACTTCGGCGACGTCCTGCGGCTTGAAGGTCGTTGACAGCATGAAGAAGGTCAACAACAGAAAGCCCACGTCCACCATCGGGGTCATATCCAGCTTGAACCCGACTCGTTTTGTTTTTGACATAGCGGCTCCGCTCTAAAAGATTATTCGTGTTTGGACTGCAGGTTCATCAGGATGTCCTTGCTCGCTTCGTCGATCATGTAGGTCATGCCGTCGATCTTCGTGGTGAAGAAGTTGTAGGCGACGATGGCGACGATAGCGATGGCGATACCGCCTGCTGTATTGATCAGAGCTTCCGAGATACCCAGGGAGAGGGCTGCAGCATCCGTCGCACCCGCTTTTGCCAGCGCGGCGAAGGAGCGGATCATACCAAGCACTGTTCCGAGCAGACCCCACATGGTAGCGATGGAGGCGATGGTGGAGAGGGAGATCAGGTTGCGTTCCAGGATCGGCATTTCGAGCATGGTCGCTTCCTCAATGACGCGCTTCACTTCTTCCATCTTTTCCTTCTTGTTCATGTCCTTTTTGGTCATCAGTTCCTGGTAGCGTTCCAGACCGGTGCGGACGATGTTAGCAAGCGAACCGCGCTGAGCATCGCAGGCTGCGATTGCGGCAGCGATATCATTGGAGTTCAGGTTGGTCACCAGGGTCTTGAGGAATTTCGGGAGCGGACCGCGTCCGCCGGCTTTCTTGAGCGAAAGGAGGCGTTCGACCACATACGACAACACCATGATGGACATCGCGATCAGACCGGCCACCAGCGGACCGCCGTCCTTCACGAACTGCGGAAGCATGAATTCGAAGATCAAGTAACCGAGAATGGCAGCACCGAAGATGATGACAAAGTTGAGTGAACCCTGTTTCATAGAACTACTCCTTAGTGATTGAGGATTATAGGTAGACGTTATTTACTTTGCGATGGCGTAGATGGCGTCTTCACGCTTTTCAGCGGTCGTGAAGATCGTCGACAATTTGGTCACGACAAAAACATTGGTGATACTCTTATTGACGTTGCACAGGATGAGTTTCCCCTGGCGGTTGAGATACGAGGTGTGTGCAGAGACAAGTGCGCCGATAGCGGATGAATTGAGGTATTCCACATCGCCGAGATCGACGATCAGTTTCCGGTTGCCGGAGTCGAGCAGCGATGCTACGGTCTTCTTCAGTTCATCGGTCTCATCGCCTCCGACGAGCGAACCTTTCGGTTCCAGGACCACAAGTTTGCCGTCATCGAGCGTGGAGGATTTGATCTTCATGGAAAAGGCCCCTTACGAATGTGGTTGAACGGCGCTATGACCGCTGTCATGTGTGTAGTGTTATGAAGATAAAGAGAGAGAACTCAAGTTGCAATAAGAAATTTCGCCATTTTTCCCCTCTATGGACCATTGTTGTCCGATTTTCCCACACCGTCAACACAATGTTAAGAACGATCATGACGACAATTGTTCACCGATGACCGTCGGGTCCTGAGACGGCACGGCACAGGTAAAGTTACTGCAGACGTGTCCGACCGCTCTCCCCTCCTTCGGCAGCATACCGGACATGAACGGGAAGCGCTGCGCGAAGAGCGGACGGGACTCGCCGGTCAGCACAACGAGATCCAGATGCGGACGGTAGCGTACAGACAACTCACGCACGAACGGTGCGGCATCCTCCGAGCGGTCCGCGGCGATCACCAGATGCTCGTGCGGTGTGCGGTGATATTCCACCGCCGCCATGAGCTGCGGCATGATCTGCGGGGACTGTTCCAGCATCGCGCAGAAATACTTCATTGTCTTCTCGGCATAGGTGAGCCACCGCTCGTCGTTCGTCAAGCGGTGCAGCTGGAGCAGCACCATCGCCGCGACAGAATTCCCGGTCGGTTCTGCGCCGTCGTACGCTTCTTTCATTCGGACCAATATCGTGGGATCCTTGCCGGAGGTATCGTAGAATCCTCCTTCTGCAGAATCCCAGAACAGCGTCACCATCCGTCCGCCGATCTCTTCGGCCCAGCGTAACCAGCGGAGGTCGAACGTGGAACGATAGAGTTCCAGCGCACCCGACGCAGCGAAGGCGTAATCGTCCAGATGCGCTTCGAATTTCACTTCCCCCTCGCGGTAGCGCCGGCGGAACGTACCGCTGGAAGCATCATACATCGTCCCGTGCAGGAACTCCGCCGCCCGTACTGCCGCGTGGAGATATGCGGGGACATCCAGCACAGCCGACGCCCGTGCCATCGCTCCGATCATCAGTCCGTTCCAGGAAGTGAGGACTTTGTCATCCTTCAGCGGGCGTGGGCGGGCATTCCGTGCGGTGCGCAGTTTTTCTTTCGCACTGTTCAGCAAACCAATGGTTTCGCTGATGGT
>JAVBYA010000372.1 GCA_030824295.1 Bacteroidota bacterium | reverse complement strand
TACGGGACGGTCCGCTTTGGACTTGTTACGGATATTGGAAAGGGCACCTTCCCATTTCGCCGGACCGGGCCATCCGCCGCCGCCGATGGAGCTGTCCTTCACGATCACAGCGATATAAAGAGAATCGCCGTTCACCAGGAACTTCACGGTGGAACGGAGCGGATCGGTCGGAACGACCGTCCAGCCGTCCGTGGTATAGCCGGAACCGGGGATGCCGTTCTCCTGCATGAAATTGATCTGCAGTGATTCTGCCTGTGCCCATGCCGGTTCGTTCAGCACACCGTCAACCGTTAAGGCTGTCGGTGATGTGCGCGCCCAGATGGCGTCCGTGCGTTTCATCATCTGACCATATGCCGATACTGACAGGATCATCAGCAGGCAGATGACGGATGCGTAGAGATTCTTTTTCATATGAACACTCCTATGAGTTATTGATTGAAGATACTGCCGGCGGGGACCGACCGGGTCACCGTCGTACCGCTGAACCATTGTAGCGTCACGCGACGTTTTCCTCCTTCTCTAAGTTTGAAATGAGTGTGATCTTTTTACAACTGCTGCGAAGACAAAGTTTGGTCGGAACGAAGACATGCGCCGTGGTATCGCGGGAGCGCATGGTGAGACGGTCGAACACCCGGTTGATCGCCATCGCGCCGAGATCGCTGATGGGGACATGGACCGATGTGAGCGAAGGACTGATGTACTTGGCCACAGGAATATCGTCGAAGCCGCAGATGGAGATGTCGCTCGGGATGCGGAGTCCTTCTTCGCGTAATGCTTTGATCGCACCGATAGCCATCGAATCGTTGAATGCAAAGATGGCGGTCGGATGATGCTTCAGTTTCAGGATCTCCTTGGCGGCTTCGTATCCGGAGATCTCGGTGAAATTCCCGGCGAACTCCAGCGCGCGTGCGGGTGTGAAACTCCGATCGGCCATTGCCGTACGGTAGCCGCGCAGACGCTCTTCCGATTCAAGGTTGTTCTCGCCGCCGGTGATGATGGCGATACGACGGTGACCGAGATCGAGCAAGTGGTTCGTCATCTCTTTCGCACCGCCGAACCCGTCGATGACGATCGTATCATAGTGCGTGTTATCGGTCCGGCAATTCAGCAGGACGATAGGAAGTCCTTTGGGAAGGTTCTCGAGGAGGATCTCGGAGTTCACTTGCGGGGACATCAGGACAATGGCGTCCACTCTGCCGCGCATGAAGCGGAGCGCCGCTTCGATCTCTTTCGGATCGTTGTGTGAACTGGAAACGATCAGATGGTAGCCGTGCTGCTGCACTGCTTCGTCCGCACCGCGGATGATCTCGGAGAAGAACTCGCCATGCAGGTCCGGCAGCAGAAGACCGATCGCTTCGGTCTTCTTCATGATCAGACCGCGTGCTGCGGGATTGGGAGCATACTTCATCTCATTGATGACAGCCATGACCTTCTCACGGGTCTTCGCTTTCACCTTGTCGCTGCCGTTCAGTACACGGGAAACGGTAGCGATGGAGACGCCTGCTTTATTGGCAACATCAACGATACTTGAGCGCATCGGTCCTCGGATTTATGTAAACCTTTACATTCTTTGATTCACACCGATTAGCAGAGAACTGCTGATTCACTGGGATGTAAAGGTTTACATTTGCGACAATGATACCGCCAAAAAGCATGATTGTCAAGTACCCCCATAAAAAAAGTCCCGATATGATATCGGGACTTGATATTTCTGCAGTTTTCAGCGCTTTTTTTACTTGAAGAGGATCTGCAGCGGTGTATCTCCGGAAGAAGTCCCGGCCAACAGCGTGTACCCTCCTTTGGAACGGACCCAGGATCTTTTGACGTCGTCATAATACCGGAAGGCGGCATCATCCAGCCGCATCGTAATTGTCCGCTTCTCACCAGGCGACAATGCTACTCTGGTGAATGCTTTGAGTTCTTTCTTCGGACGCTCAAGCAGCGGCTTCTTGTCGTGAACATACAATTGGACAACTTCTGCTCCGGATACGGCGCCGGTATTCTTCACAACGACGCTCACCTCGGCTCCGCCGTTCTTCAGCGGACGGACGGTCAGATCGGTCAGTACGAATGTCGTATAGGATAGTCCGAATCCGAACGGATACATCGGTTGAACATTGCGCGTATCGAAATGACGATATCCGACCATCAGTCCTTCCGCATAATTGACGGTGCCGGGAGTTCCGGGAAAATTTCCGAACGCAGGATAATCCTCCCACCGTTTCGCGATCGTGAACGGAAGTTTTCCCGACGGATTGACGGCACCGGTGAGCACCTCCATCATCGCCTGCGTCCCCTCCTGGCCCGGGAAGAACACCCAGAGCAATGCCTTCACCTTGGAGACCCACGGCGTGACATTCACCTGTGCCCCGGCATTCAGGACAACGATCGTGTTCGGATTGACCGCAGTGACCGCTTCGATAAGCCGCAGTTGATTCTCCGGAAGATCGAGTGACGGACGGTCGAAGCCTTCGGATTCCTGAAGATGCGAGTTGCCGATGAAGAGCAGAACCTGTTCACTGTTCCGCGCAGCTTCTACTGCGGATGGAAGTTCCTGTTGGTCAGGCTTGATCCACCCCAGTGTCGCTACAGCATCTCCGCCATTCTCATAGAACTCCACTTTCACTTTGTACGAACGGCCCGCGGTCAACTCAACGACCGCTGACCGCACATCCACTCCATGATCGCTCCAGTGATCGATGAGCAGTGCGCCGTCCAGCCAGAACCGGATGCCGTCATCACTGGCGGTGGTAAGCTCATATCGTCCGGAACGCTCAGGACGAAGCAGACCGGTCCAGCGGACGGAGAATTTATCCACACCGAATCCTTCCGCCGGCCGCTCCCCTCCCCAGCGGAAATCGATGTTCTTATCGGTGCGCCGAAGTTTCGGCTCACCGCTCAAATCCTTGTTGTCGAAATACTCCGCCGCAAGTCCGTTCACACCCATCGTATCGTTCGGCAGGAAGAGATACTTCGGCTCGATCGCCGAGACGTCACCCGTTTGACGGGCACCGACAGCGAACGTGATCTTCGCATCCGGGAATGTTCGCCGGATACCGGAGAGGGGTGATTCCACCGATGCCGGTTCTACCATGGAACTCCCTCCGCCGCCGGTGCGCAGAACTTCAGCGTTCGGTCCGATCACGGCAAGCGAACGGACCGACGTCGATGCGAGCGGAAGGATATTCCCTTCGTTCTTCAGCAACACGATCCCGGCGCGCGCAACGTTCAGCGCCACTGCACGGTGTTCAGGAGCATTCGTGACCGGAGTATCGAGTGTCCCGTCCATATATCCCATCCGCACGATCACGCGGAGCAATCGGCGGACCTTGTCATCGATCGTTGCGGCTTGAATTTTCCCCTGCTGCACGAGCGGGAACAGCTTCTCCTTTGTCAGGAATTCGCCGCCGGGCATCTCCAGGTCCAGACCGTATGTGGCTGCACCGAGCGTGCTGTGCACCGCGCCCCAGTCGGACATGACCAGACCGTCGAATTTCCACTCGTCCTTCAGGACGGTGTTGAGCAGCATCTCATTCTCACTGCAGTATGGACCGTTCAGTTTATTGTAGGCACACATGATCGCTTCGGTCCTCGCTTCCTGCACTGCGGCTTTGAATGCCGGGAAGTAGATCTCATGCAGGGCCCGTGTATCCACTACGGCATCAACGAACATCCGGTCCGTTTCCTGATTGTTCACCGCGAAATGTTTCGTGGTCGCCACGACCCGTTCGCTTTGCACCCCTTTCACATAGGACACGGCCAGCCGTGACGTGAGATACGGATCTTCTCCGAAACTCTCGAAGTTCCTTCCTCCGTGCGGTACCCGATTGATATTCACGCAGGGACCGAGGATCGTGTTACGTCCTTTTGCTTTGGTCTCACGGGCCAGAGCACGGCCGTATTCCCTCGCCAGTGATGTGTCGAAGGTTGCGGCCAGCATGATTGAAGCGGGGAAAGCGACGGAGGGTTTCCAGCGGACGCCGACAGGACCATCGGTCATTGATAGTGCCGGTATGCCGAGCCGTGCGATCGGTTTGGAATCGAATCCGGTGCCACTCAGCAGGTCCAGTTTTTCTTCCAGCGAGAGGAGTTTCACGAGAGAATCGACACGACGCTCCAGCAGAACCGTACGGTTCGCAGAGGGCTCCTTCGCCAGCAGTATTGAACCGGCGATCAGCAAAATGATCGATAAACGGAACATGCAGGATCCTTTCTCAGTGCATTAATATAGAGATGTGACCATGTTAATATTTCAAACCGAAACCATACGGAAAAAGCGGGTCGTATACTGCATCACCATGATTGATGGGAATCTGCTGTACGGACCGTGGCCAGGAATGCGGCAGTGTTCCGCTGAACGGAACATCGCCGAAGAGTACATCGGCAACTCCGCCTCCTTCAGTGCCGGGAAGCCATGCGATGACGACGGCGTCCGCTTCGCTCACAACGGAATTGATGATCATCGGACGTCCGGAGATGAGGATGACGACGACCGGGATGCCGGCTGCTTTCATCGTGGAGACCGCTGCAAGGTCTGCGGATGACAAAGTGAGCGTAGAATTATCCCCCGCACCTTCGGCATACGGCGTCTCTCCGACCACGACAACGCCGACATCAGCGCCCGACGCTCCGGACCCTGTCACAGAATATGTTACTGATGCGGCATTGGGGACAGCATTGCGGAGCGCCTGCAGCACGGTCGTTCCTGTGGTGATGGCGCCGCTTTGTCCCTGCCACGAGATGGTCCACCCGCCGCATTGATTGCCGATATCGTCCGCATTCTTCCCTGCCACATGGATGCGCGTGGCGCTCTTCTTCAACGGAAGGACAGAATTGCTGTTCTTCAGCAGGACGAGCGATCTCTGTACACATTCGCGCGCAACGGCCCGGTTCTCCGCCGAACCGACCGTCGGTGTGAGCGAGCGGTCGGTGAACGGATGTTCGAAGAGCCCCATCCGGAATTTTACCGTAAGGATCCTCCGCACAGCATCATCGATGCGGTACATCGGTATGTCCCCTCGCTGCACCAGCTTCCTCAATTCTGCGATGAAATACTGATAGCGGATCGGGACCATCACCATATCGACTCCCGCACTAATGGCATAGAGGATCGCCGTCGGGTAGTCTCCGTTGATCTGGTCGACCGCTTCCCAGTCCGACACAACGAACCCTTTGAATCCCAGTTCACCTTTCAGCACATCGGTGAGGAGATATTTGTGTCCGTGCAGTTTCGTTCCGTTCCAGCTGTTATAGGAGGCCATGATGGAACCGACCCCCTGTTTGATCGCCTCGACATATCCCGGCATATGGATGGCGCGAAGCTCTTCCTCTGTAAGGATCGTATTTCCTTGGTCATCACCGCCGAGCGTTCCGCCGTCCCCCACGAAATGTTTCGCGCAGGCGAGGATCTCCGTGTTCTTACCGCTGAGGGTCCCCTGGAATCCTTCGACAGCCGCAGGAGCCATCATCACCTGAAGTTCCGGCGTCTCTCCGAATCCTTCATACGTCCTTCCCCACCGCTCATCCCTCGGCACGGCGATGCAGGGTGCGAAGGTCCAGTCGATGCCGGTACCGGCCACTTCTTTTGCGATCACAGCGGAGGCGCGTTTCACCAGTTCCGGATCACGGGTGGCACCGAGTCCGATATTGTGCGGGAAGATGGTCGCCCCTTTCACATTGTTGTGTCCGTGCACGGCATCAATGCCGTACAGCAGCGGTATCTTGAGCCGTGTGGCCAATGCATAGGTCTGATATCCGTCATACATGTCGGCCCACGCTGCAGCAGTATTGCTGGCGGGAGATGAACCTCCTCCGCTGAGCAGCGAACCGAGATGGTAGGTTTTGATATCCGATACATTCGTCAACGCACCCCGCTCCGCCTGCGTCATCTGACCGATCTTTTCATCCAGCGTCATCGAACCCAACATCGCCTCCACCTGCTCTTCCAAGGTCTTCGGCTTCGTAGCGTCCGAGACTTCATCTTCTTTCGCGCAGCCGGCGCCTGAAATGAGCAGTGCAGAAAGAATGACCGTCCAAAGGATCTTCATCATATCACTTCACCAATACCATCTTTCTGACTCCGGTCGATGAACCGGAGGTCAACCTTGCAAGATAGATCCCGGCAGGCAGTTGCCCGGCATCGAACGTGACCCGATGCGCAACGCCGGTGGCGGCTGGTCCTTGCCATAATACGGCGATCCGTTGTCCCAGCGTATTGAACACTTCTAGCAATGCAGCTGCGGAAGCACCGGTCCCCGGGAGCGAGAATTCGATCACGGTGGAAGGATTGAAGGGATTGGGGAAATTCTGGCCGAGACGGAATTCCGTCAACGGTCCGGACTCCCTGCTGACCGAAACAGGACTGGCGATGGTGAACGGAACGCTCTCCGCTTTGATAGTGCTGTCCAGCGCGGATGATACACGAAGAGTGTATGTGGAATCGGCCGTCAACCCGGAAGCAGGCACCTTCCACACATAGCGTCCGGTATTTTCGGTGCTGTCCTTGATCTTCAGTACCAAGGAACCGTTCCTGTAAAGCCGGAGGTTCACCCGTTCCTCGAAGTTGTTCTGATAGGTCAACACTGTTGAGGCATTGAAATTCAGACGCTGTCCCGCCGTTGGTGCGGTGACGGTCAGATAGATCGGAGACATCGTGAAATGACTCCAGGAGGACCACGGACCGGTCCCGGCTTCATTGGTGACGCGCGCGCGCCAGAAATATGTGACGCCGGATGTGTAGCCCGTCCACAAAATGTAGGATGACTTCAGCGCGGGATCATTCACAGCGTATGTCCCGGAAGATGTATCCGTAGTAACCTGCAGCTGGTATCCGGTGACATGTCCGGCGGTACTCCAGCGGATGAGGAGCGGTCTGGTTTGATTCGCGAGTGCTCCTTTAAGCGGAAGCACAGCGGACGGCGCAGGGGGAGCAACGGTCACAAGCTCCGGTATGCCGATAATGAATTCACCGAACTTCGTGGTGGTCGCGGTGAGCGAGCGGCTGATGCTGTCATACACGGTCGCCAGCGGGAAGAACATACCGGACCCTTCGAACTCACGGTGATACACGACCATTGTGCGCAGATCCCCTGTCCCCTTGAGCACAGTACTGTCGAACATCACCTCGGCAGTGAATGAAGTGATGCCGCTCTGCGAGATGTCCCACCGCATTGCCGGCATGGTGGGATGGTTCAACGGGAAGGAGGCATTCACCGGAGCGAACGGATACCGGCGGACGCGCACACCATTGTACCCGAACGTGGCATCGGTCAGCGTCAGGGTGATGCCGGTGCGGATACTATCCCCTTTGTTGAAAGAATATGTGTTCCCCGGCAGGAGTTCCGCCAGCTGCACATCGGCAGAAGGAGTGCGATGACTGTTCCAGACGAATTTGTGAGCCCGGTAACTCGGCATCTTATCGTCGCTTTCCATTTCGAACAGCACGGAATCATTCGGCGAGAGTTCGGTGATCATGGTCTTGCCGATGCCGACGAACGGTGCCGATCCCCAGCCGATGACGCGGTTACCGTTCGGGAGTTTCTGCACCGAGCCGCGCGTCGGTGTGTACACATCGGGAGTGTGACGGTACTGCCAGACCATGGTCGCTGTTTTCGCTGTCTGATCGATCGCATACTCCACGCCGCGGGAAACCTGCTGGGTGTGCAGATTCCCGTTATCGAACAGCATGAAATTCCCGTTCGGGAGACGTCGGAGACTGTGCGGGAATGTATAGTAGTTGCCGGCGTTCGCCGGATTCTCGCCGATAAAAGTGAACTGGTTCTTCTTCCCTCCCATCCGCCAGATGATCGCTCCGGTCAGACGGTCCACTTTCACGATGTCGCATGTGTTCCGGAAGCAGAGCAGCAGATTTCCGTCCGTATCGATGTCATACGCGTTCACATGGATGTAATCGAACGCGCTCGCTGTTGTGTTCATGTACGTTTCCGAGACCGGGATATGGTCCCAGCTTCTCCATTGAAAGACCACCCGTTTGTTCCTGTCCAATTCCTGCATGATGGAACCGACCACGATGGCATTCGCACTGGCGCCCGGGATCGTTTTGCTCAGGTCCATGTATTGGATGTCGTAGGCATGGAGCAGCACATGGCCGTTCGGCAGCATCAAGAACTCGTGGGAATCGGCATCATAACCGTTCCCCGCCCGGAATGAATCGACCGGTGCAAAGGAAGAATCGATCACCCGATGGACCACACGGCTTCCGCCGGCATAGCCCCAATCGCTGAATGGGTCCGCATACGAGAGAAGACCGTTCGGCTGCATTTTGAAATCATAGATATGTCCGGCCACACGCTGATATTTCACCACCTCGCCGTTATTGTTCACCGTATAATAGAAGTGTCCGACCCCGGCGACCTCATCGGTCGTGGTCAGAAAGAAATAACCATCCGCCGCGCCGGAGGAACGGACAACCGTGAATTTCGGGAAATCGGACGGCAGCGGATCGGACGGATCGGAAGGTGTCAGCGGCGCTGTCCAAGGGACCATCCGGCTGCGCTCCGTGCGGAGGACCACTTCACCTGCATCGGTCACGGCATACCGTTCCGACAACGGACGCTCGTTCGGCGTCACCGTGAATTGGTATTGTTCCGCAGCAACCGGCCGCTGATGAAGGTCCGTGATACCGCCGGAATACCGGATGGTGACGACCTCTTTAGGTGCGAACGGAACATCCGGCTGGAACACCAGCGTTCGACCGTCATCCGCAAGGATGAGCGAACCGGAATGTGCTCCTGTTCGGGAACCGGTCACCAGAAGATCGTCAGACTGCAGCGACGATGCGTCGACCGGCAACGAACTGCGGAGGATGATATTCGTCTCACGGGAGTTCATATCGGAATTGGGGACCGGGGACCGGTAGATGAACGATTGAGCGTCCGACCATGTGACGATGAGCAGCAGGATCAGGAAAAGATGGACGATGCGTAAGATCATAAGAGAATACTTTCGGTCTTCAATGAAGTGAATGGACTGTTTCCCGGCCAGCGGTCAGGAATGGAACATTGGATCTACACTCTGTACACCACTGAGCACCATCCTCACCGCAGCAGCTGCATACGGCGGATAGTCATTCCCGTTCCGGTGATCATCCGGCACAGATACGTACCGGAAGCCATCGCGTCTGCATCCCACACGGTCTGATGGTCACCGGAAAGACGCTCACCGTTGACCAACAGAGCGACCTCCCTGCCGAGCAGGTCATGGACGGTCAAACGCACATGCGTCCGGGAAGCGACCGAATACCGGATGATGGTGGACGGATTGAACGGGTTCGGGAAATTCTGCAGCACCTGGAATGCAGCAGGAACACCGGTCCTGGCATCCTTCACCGACACCGGAACGCGCTGCCGGAACGAGACATTGTCCAGGAATACATCGGCATCCGACAACCCGCAATTGAAGACCACGCGCGCATTATTATCCGTTGCATCGGTCATCGTGAAATCGAACTGGAAGTGCTGCGGCGTCTGCGTAAGGTATATGGAACCGGTCTTGCTGTAATTGGTGTTGGGAGAAGCGATCATGACGATCTTCGGATCGATGGTGCGTGGAGCGGTGGCCCATGCATCGAACTCGAACCGGTACGGAAGTCCGTTCGTAACCGGCAGCGCTTCCTGCGACGGCTGCACATGCCATGCCTGTGTTCCGCCGGAGCCGATCTGCACGAACAGCGCCCCCTCCGCGGTCACATACGGTACGGCCGCACCGGGTGATGTAAGGTTGAATTTCCATTCGTTCAGACCATCGATGAAATCGCCGTTCGAGATGAGATTATCCCCGGGCTGAAAGAATCTCGCGACGACGGAGAGTTCGTTCGAAAAAGGACTCTCAGAGCCCTCTTCGTTTCGGGACGTCACCCGGGAAATAATAGCGCTTCCCGTTCCGGAAACCTTTCAGATCCACAGCAGAGAGCTGTGTTGAATCGATGAGCCGGACGGGCGATGGGACGGTATCACAA
>JAVBYA010000179.1 GCA_030824295.1 Bacteroidota bacterium | reverse complement strand
TCCGTTGTTTCCCGCCGATGGTGCTGAACATCCCTCCTACGGCGAGGCGTGCACCGACGAACGTCATGGACCAGGTATCGGCGTTCGGATTCGGGTTCCAGTTCTTTGCGGCAGCGGTGGCAGTGTCCAGCGCGGCAAGATTGTTCCGCGGTGTTCCGGCGATGGTGCTGAACATCCCGGCGACATAGACGCGGTCCCCGGAGGCCATCATGTCATTGATGCCGAAGCCGTTGTAGGCGGCGCCGGGATTCCAGAGGGAATCCACCCCCAGCGTGCCGGTATCCACCGCGCAAAGATTCGTGCGGAGTGCACCGTCGATCTGCGAGAAGATCCCGCCGAAATAGATACGTCTGTTCGATTCCACGAACCGTTTCACATGCGTGATGCCGATGCTTCCGCCGGTGGCATTCAGGAATTTCGGCAATCGTAGAGCTGTGACCGGGTCCAATGCCGCAACGGTAAGCTGCGTCTGTCCGCCGATCGCAGTGAAGTATCCTCCCGCCAGGACGTATCCCTGCCGCGCATAAACGGCCGTGACGATATTATTCGCGTTCGGGTTCCACGGCGTCAGCTGACGGGTGATATGATTCACGGCAGCGATATGATTGCGGGTGATGCCGTTCACGGTCTGGAAGACGCCGCCGAGATACAGCAGCGAATCGAACCGGTGGATGGTATAGACGAAGCCTCCCATGTTCATATTGAACAGGGTATCGACAGTCCTGTCTGCATTGATATGGGCCAGATGCTTGATGGGATACCCCTGCACATGCGTGAACAACCCTCCGACGAACCACCCTCCCGCTCCGTCCGTGACGATGCTCAGAATACGGTCGTTGAACTTCGGAAAGGAACGGTCCGCCTCCCCGGTTGCGGTATCGAGCAGTGTGCCGGTTCCGCTGGTGAAGCTGACCGCAGAGAATGTCCCGCCGATATAGACGGAGTTCCCGGCAGCGGTGACGGCTGTGACATCGCCGTTGGTGCCGACGAACTCCGGCAGGAGTGTCTGAGAAAAAAGGAAAGGTGTCAGGAGAACAAAGAGAAGCAGGGAGTGAACGGTCTTCATAGGCCTTTAGGATGATGGAAGGGGTAAGGAACCATCAAACCTACATTCCGGAGCGCGGGGCAACAACTATATGAAGATATGGTTCAGGCGGGGTGTGATGGAATGCACACGAGAGAACAATTATCAATTAGCAATTAACAATTATCAAATTGCAAATTATAGCAAGTCGATGCGCATGAACAAATGCTAAGAAGCGTCCCGCAGATTGCGCAGAATAACGCAGAAAGAAATCGAAAGAGCATTATCAAATTACAAGATCGCAAATTCCATAATGGCGCAAGTCGAACAGCAAGAACAAATACAAATGAGCGTTCCCGCAGATCAACGCAGAAAAGAAATCAAAAGAGCATTATCAAATTACAAGATTGCAAATTCCAAAATGGCGCAAGTCGAACAGCAAGAACAAATACAAAGGAGCGTTCCCTGCCGCCTCTGCATTGTTACATGGCGGCATTCCGCCCTGTAATATCTTGGGGGCGGAAGCAGATAAACGCAGAAAGGAATGGAAAGAGCATTATTGGATTGCAAGATTACAAGATTGAAAAATTAGCGCAAGTCGATGAGCAAGAGAAAATGCAAGAACAATCCCGCAGATCAATCAGAGTGACGCAGAAAGAAATCGAAAGAGCATTATCAAATTACAAGATTTCAAATTCCAAAATGGCGCAAGTCGAACAGCAAGAACAAATACAAAGGAGCGTTCCCGCAGATAAACGCAGAAAAGAAAAAGAAGAACAAGAAGCTAAGCAAGTCGATGCGCGGGGGAAAATGCAACAAGCTGTCACACAGATTACGCAGAAAATGCAGAAAGGAATGGAAAGAGCATGATTAGATTGCAAGATCACACATTCCAAACACGCAGGGACGTGGTGCAGCATCAGTCTATAATCTTTTGTCTATCAATCTTAAGTCTGATAGCTGTAGTCTGATAGCTGATCACTGAGAACTGGGCGCGCGAGCTCATGTCCTCTGTTATTTTACAAGGACCATCTTGCGGGTTTGGGTGTATGAGCCGGAGCGCAGGGTATAGAAATAGATCCCGCTCGGAAGGTGGGATGCGACGAACTGTACGCTGTTTTCACCTGCCGGGCGCTGTCCGTTGACCAGTACAGCGACATTCCGGCCGAGCATGTCGTAGACCTTCAGAGATACGATCCCGGATGTGGCAGTTTGATACCGGATGCTGGTCACCGGATTGAAGGGATTGGGGTAGTTCTGCAGCAGTTCGGTGCTGCGCGGAAGGATCGGCGCATCCGTCACACTATTGGGTGAAGTGAATTTCGCGCGGAGCAGGTTCCAGAGTTCCTTATGCGGCGCATCGTAACCGAGCGCCCACATTCCCACACCGCCGACCTTCTTGACCATCACGGAATCGTATTTGCGGGCAAGCGAGAGAGAGTCGTCATGCCAGGTCTGCCTCCACCCTGCCGCGCTCTGATACCGGTACCACGGTGTGGAGAAGGTCGCATCAAAAAAAACATTCTCGCTCTTCATCGTGTCCAGGTAATTGTCCTTTACCGCATTATAGAATCGGGATGAGCCGGACGCAGTCGCAGCGGCCATTCTGGCGCTGCTCGACACGGGCCAGTCGATGCCGTAATACGGAAGTCCTGCAATAAGCTTGGACGCAGGCACGCCGAGGTCCAGATAGTATTTGATGGTCCGGAGGATATGCCGATAACTCGTGGAGGAGGTGGGCATGAGGGGCGCATTCGGTCCGGCGGTGCTGCTGCCGCTATAATAGTAGGCGTAGAGCATAATGAAATAGCTCTCCACAAGACTGTCCACCGCGGTGAAGAAGGAAGCGGGCATCACGGTGCTCCAGTCCACCGCGAACAGCTCCACCGACAGTTTCTTATTGTGCTTCCGAAGGGTATCGCCGAGCTGCAGGATGAATTTCCGGAACGGTATGGCGTCGGTGCTCTTCATGCTTTCAAAGTCGATGTTCACACCGGCAATATCCCGTTCCTTCACCTTTGCGAGGATATTGTTCACTAGATTATCCTGCCGGGATTGTTTCGCCCAGAGGGAGTCATGCTTGGAGAAGAGGACGACCGTGAGGTGCACCTTCACACCGGCGATCTTCGCTTGATTGATGACGGCAGCCGAGGAGTAATTATGGGTGGAGGAGAAATTCCCTGTGACAGGGTCGACATCCGCCGAGAAATATGCGAGATGGGTGAGGAGATCGTACTGATAGTTCCCTTCCGTCCCGTTCATCCAATAAGGATGGAAGCCATACACCATCGTCGAGAGCGCTGAACGTTTTTCCATTCTGTGCGGCTGCGCAGGGGCCGGGACCGGTGCTGGGATCGCCTCCGGATGGGAGTTGTAGTATTCCCATTCCTGCTGGTGAATGGACTTGACTTGGTCCTGAGCGGAGAGCAGGACCGGCGCGAGGAACAGAATGAGCGCTATTGGAAAAGGGAGACGGTTCATACTATAATATAGAGAAATCAATGAACAAAGGACAATCGGTCCTACCGCAACCATCAGCATTCCCATCGATCACACAAATGAACGATGAATACACCGATAGAGGAGAGCGATGGACAACCTGGAAGCAAACACGGCGCAGACCGGGCGGTAAGAGATCATGATCATCAAAGGATCGTTACAATTGTCAACAAACGTTGTCAAGGTTAACCTTGACAATGTTTGTTGATAATCCTCAACACTACTTTAAAAGAACGATCCTTCTTACAAAAGTATTGCCCGATGAGGTCAACCGGGCGAAATAGACACCGGTGGGTAGATGGGAAGCATCGAAACGGACGGAATAGGAGCCTGGCTGCTGGACAGCATCTACCAGCCGCGATACCTCGCGGCCGAGCGGATCGAACACCGAGAGCAGCACCCGCTCCCCTGTCGTACCGGAAGCGGGACTGCTGACGATATAGCGCAGGGTTGTTGAGGGATTGAACGGATTAGGATAATTCTGCAGCAAGTGGAATATCGGAACATTCCGATGACGGTCCAGGACCGATGCTGTTCCCGGGGATGCCTGCGGTGACAATCTCCGATTGAGCACCAGCATCACCGCATCGGCGCTGACGAATTTCCCTTCACCGATGGATTGGTTGGTGAGAGTGACCACCGGACGAAGACCTTCCGTAAAATGGAAATCGCCGAGTTTCCTCCATCCCGCGTTGAGACTTTTCGACTGGTCCACCGACACGGCGAACTGTCCGTTGGTCGCTGAGACTGTGTACGGCGCCACTGCCGTCCTGTTCGACGACGCAACGGTGAACACATACACTTCATACATTCCTGTTGCCGGAACCGACGCATTGTACTGGAGCGAATGAACTCCCGCCGATGCGGCATAGAGTGAATTACCGGTATAGCCGGGATTGGCACTGGAGGTCCAGACACCGGTCCGTACGGCACGAGCCGTATCGGTGATCGGAACGATGGTGCGGTGCGTCCGCCACTGCGGAGTGAAATGCGGAGGGGTGACGGCCGCGGAATACGGTCCTGCCTTGAGTTCCGGGAATGTGCCGATCAGATCGGTGTAATACCAGATGCCGCTGCCGGAGAGTCCTTTCCCGCGCAGTGCAGTGATCATTGCGGTCGCTGTTCCTGGTCCGATCGGTGTGCTGTTGGGTCTCACCGCGAACGAAGGGTGGATCTTGGAATCGTCAGTGACACGGGACTTCATGTTATCGATGTACGATGAGAATGTTGACGGCGAGGAGACATAGGACTGCACCAGGACATTGTCCACTTTGTTCTGGTTGACCCACCAGACCCAGTCCTGACAAAAACTTTCATACGAAGAATAGGCAGTGCTGCTGTACATGCTCGGCGCATTGGAGACGGTGATATGCGGATTGACCGCTTTCACCGAATCATACAGACGAGCAACAAAGGAGTTCAGCTTGTCCGCACGCCATCGCCTCCATGATGTATCGCCAGGCGCAGGCGGCGCCTGACCGGCATGTTCTGCACGGTAGAGACTGTCCGTAAACGGATCGTATCCATAATTGAGACTGGAATAGCGTACACGGTCCATCTCGATACCGTCCACATCGTACTTCCGTGCGATCTCCGATGCCATACCGATCAGAAGGTCCTGCACTTCCGGCCGGGTATGCGTCATCCAATAGAATCCGGAGCCGTCGATCTCGGTGCCGTTCTGCTGCCGAGAGACCCAGTGCGGATAGGAATCGAAGATCTTCCCTTTCCCGCTTGTTCCGGGAAGGTAACCGGAGTATCCGCCGACAAAACCGTATTCGAACCACGCTTCCACGTGGAGCCCCACCCGATGCGCTTCCGCAACGGCTTCCTGCAGTACATCGCGACCCGTATAATTGGGATCGATGGTGAGTCCGGTATGCTGTGCAAATAGTGCACTTTGATAGAGCGGATACCCCCGGCTCCAAACATTAACAATGACGGTATTGAAATTGTTGGCCGCAAGGGAATCCATTGCCCGGGCGATCAGGTCCCGGCTGGCAAGCTGGTCGCGCGCGATCCATGTGGCACGCAGCTCCTGCGCCTGGGAGCGTCCGCAGCCGGAAAAGAGGTATAGTGATACGAGAGCAATCCGCAGGGGAAGCAGGAGCGGGCGAAGAAGCGGAAAAGTATTATTCATGGAGGGAAAATACGAAATCCTTCAGTGAGAGCAAAACGGTGTGCGTGGACCTATTACAATTGTCGACAAACCTTGTCAAGGTTAACCTTGACAACGCTGTGTGGTTGACCTATAAGGCAGATGTATCACGGCGCACCAGGTCAACAATGCTCCTTGAATGTCACTTCATCAGAATGATCTTCTTCATCTGCACCTGATCGCCGGAGACCAATCGAGCAAAGTATACCCCGCTCGCCAATCCGTGTGCATCGAACACGGATTGATGATAGACACCCGCTTCGAGCACCTCGTTCACCAATGTGGCCACTTCCTGACCGACGGTATTAAAGATCTTCAGCGTGGTCGGTGCAGAGCGCTGCAGCGTGAAACCGATCGTCGTCGATGGATTGAATGGGTTAGGATAGTTCTGACGAAGGCTGAATTCCTGCAGCACCGGCGGCGGATATTCGGCAGTTCCGGCGATCCGCCCCATGCTCCGCCGGATCACGACCGTATTCCCGAAGAAATACCACGCAAACTGATGGTCAAACGAAAAAAGGTATATCGATCCTTCTGAAGGGACCCAATTGTGATCATTCCAGCAAGACCATGATGACTGTTGAACATTCCCCAGGTCGTCCAGTGCCGACCTCTTCATCGATCGGGGGTACCATCCTCCGTCATTCCACTCTTCGACCGCGACCAAGGTGTCGAAGTAGAGAAGGTCTTTTCTATAGAAGTGCGTGGTCACACGTGTTCGGTTCACCCACTCATCATTCATAAGCACTGCATACGTGCTCTTCCAGAATGTCGGTGTTGATTCGATGATACTGCGGTGACTGCACAACGTGTCGTCTTGATAGTATAGATCGTATAGAAGAGAAAGCGACTCCGATGAATCAACGACCGAGAAACTCCGGATGAATCTCCACTCTCCATCGATCATGTCATATGTTCGTTCCGTCCGCGTTCGTTCGTCGCTGCTGCGGGAGATAATGGCACGGGACCGCGGATGCCGTTGTTGCTGTGCAACAATGTCGAGCAATCCCTTTTTGTTTTTTATGGCATGGTCAATGTCCGATATGGTGAACGTCACTGTTGAATCAGGGATGACAATGCAGGACGAAGAATCGTCGGAATACATCCGTCTTGCATACAACGTATCGAACTCAACGAACGATCTACGGTCCGGTTCGAACCAATAGTAGATCGAAGACACTTTGTTGCCAAATCGATCGAACACTTGAAGGTCCGCTCGGGTCCAGCGATATTCGGAGGATGAACCATCGCCAAAAAAACGCGTTGATACGAACTCCGTATAGACAAATCCCGGCTCATATGAATTATGTTCTATGCTGCGTGTATCCGGAACCCACCGGTTACCGTCCCATAGTTCTATCAGAATCTCCTGTGAGAGGATCTGCCCGCTGTCATCGGTCTTCCACCGATTTGTACATCGTTGTGAATCGATAGGTATCCCGCCGGATATCCTCTGAATGACATCGAGATAGGAATCATCCGCAATGTGAGCGATCTGAAGAATGGTATCCTTTCCGGAATACACCAGAATGGAATCTATCTCCACACCTGAACGTGCGTTGCTCCGGACCGCGTTGTGCGCACGTGCCGGACGGCGGGGGAATCGGGTTTGAGTATTTCGCAGCTGGAACCGTTCGTTGTCGGCGGGAAACGATGAACGCTGTTTTGAATGCACAACGTTTTCACGGACCCATGCAGCGGTGTTCTCATGTTGCGGATCAGGTATCCCGATGGATTGCAATTGAAACTCCGCCGAATGCAGGATGATCGGAAGGAGCAGGAGAAGCAGCGCACACGTTTGTTTTGTCACAATTCGCCCGTTATCGTTGATGATACTATTCTATGACACGGGCTGTGCCAATCAATGTAATGCCGAATATTCAGCAAAAACGGCAATTTGCGGATACTCTATGCTGTCCAATATTGGACAAATGACCTACAATAGTCCGTTTACACTACAACAATGTTTATTACTCAATCCAAGGAAGGATGTAAAAACACCAAACCTCTGCGGAGCAAACCGCAGAGGTTATGGTTTCACGGATCGACATACCGGTGTTCCGATCGGTTGGCAACTCTGATCAACGCACAGTGAGACCGACAATCATATCGATCCATGAGCGATTCGTTCAATGCATCATTTCACCAAGAACAGTTTCCGTGTCCGATATTCACCGGAAGAGACCAGTCTCGCATAATACGTACCGCTTGCAAGTCCGGACGCATCGAACGTTCTCTGATGGAGCACGCCTGCTTCAAGATGTTCATTCAACAGAACCGCCACTTCCCTGCCGACCGCGTCGAAGATGGTGAGCGTCGTGAACCCAGGAACCTGAAGGGTGAAACTGATACTGGTGCTCGGGTTGAACGGATTGGGATAGTTCTGTTCCAGCGCGAACATGGAGGGAGCACCACCTACCGTCACTTCCACTTCGGGGGAATAGGTGAAGTTACCGTCGCGGTCCAATTGTTTCAGGCGGTACCGAACAACACCGTGCGCCGTCCGGTCAACAAAGGAATACGATCGCGGCGCATTCGATGTTCCATGTCCTTCCGTAAACCCTGCGTTGCGCCACTCTTCCGACATGACTGCGCCGTCACCCGCTGTGCGGCGCTCGACCTCAAAGCCGAGATTATTCTGTTCCGATGCAGTGCTCCAGCGGAGCGTGACCGTCCGGCCTTCCACTGCTGCTGCGAATGAGGAGAGTTCCACCGGAAGAGGTGTGCTGGAAAAGAGTGCGTTGCCGTGCAGTGTGCCGTCGTAATCATTACTTGTTGCATCTGCGGCCGTGGACCCGCTCGATTCATCGAAACGGTAGTTGAGCATCAGTCCGGATGTTCCCGGATCGATGTAGTTGTCCTTGTTCGAGGAGATCTCCATCGCAGTGCGGGCGACATTCCAAACGCGAAGATCATCCATCGATCCGTTAAAATAATCCACGATGCCAAAATATCCGCCCCCTCTTGCGCCCACATACATCAATTCACTTGTCACGATATTGGCGAGTCCTGTTGTGACGGTATTATCCAACACACCGTCCACATAGAATTTGATGGTCGTGCCGCTGCGGGTCATCGCAACGTGATGCCACTGATTGTTACTCACGGAAGCCGTCCCCGCAGGAGTGGCATAGTCGGTCCCGGAACCATCCTCACAGATCTCAACGCCTAATTGAGCTCCTGCTGAGAATGTTATAAAACTCCCGTAGGAATCTGTGTTCCTGTTCGAGAAGATCGTACCGCCGGATGTTTTGATCCACGCTTCAATGGTAAAATCCCCTGTCCCAAAATTCGGAAGGGTCGGTCCGGCGACATAGTCGCCGCTGCCGTCCAGCAGCAGCACGTTGCCGCCGGTAAGGGTCTGTGCCTGTACCGCGGCGGATCCGGCGATCGACAGCAGAACGTACAGACAAATGAGGCTGATGGATAGTGAGCGGTGTGACATGGCGTTACTCCCCTGTTATTGTAAGATGGTTATTACGATGGACTTTTCTTCGATCTCATTATTTCACAAGCAGCATCTTTCTGACGGCGGTCAATCCGCCGCTGTGCAGCCGAACGAAATACATGCCGCTGGCATGCTGCATGCCGTCGAACTGCGCGGCATAGCTGCCCGGTTCCTTCACATCATTCACCAGCACGGCAACTTCCCGTCCGAGGGCATCGAACACTGACATCTTCACCCTACCAACCGCAGGAATTTGATATGCGATGGTCGTTGAGGGATTGAACGGGTTCGGATAGTTCTGCTCCAGCGCAAAGACGGACGGTACGGCACTATTCACTTCCACCGACGGCGAGTATGTGAAGTTCCCGTCGCGGTCCACTTGTTTCAAGCGGTACAGCACCGTTCCTCTGCCGGCACCATCGATGAACGAATACTGTTGCGGAGCGTTGCTCGTACCGTGACCCTCCACGAAACCGATACGGATCCACTGACCCGCTGAGTCTTTGGATCGGAGCGTCGATCCTTTGCGCTCGATCTCGAATCCAGCGTTGTTCAGTTCACTGGCTGTGTTCCAGCGAAGTTCCACTCCCCTGCTGTTCGGCACGGCGGTGAATGAGGTCAGTTCCACCGGCAGCGGGACACCGATTGCGAACGAGTCGACCGGAGAGAAGGATGAGCCGAGGTACGCATTGTCCACGGTTTGAACACTCCAATAATAGATGCCGTCCGGCAGATCGTTGATGAACCAGCTCGTGTCGGAACCGGCGTTCCCGGCAGCAATGGAACGGCGGGTACCGGTGGTGAGCACGGCGAGCGGATCGAGGATCTGCGTACCGTTCCGTGTTGTAC
>JAVBYA010000461.1 GCA_030824295.1 Bacteroidota bacterium | reverse complement strand
TTGAGCAATGAGCGGACGGAGCTTCTCCGACACCGGATCGCGGGTGCCGAGGATGACGCGGTGTCCTTTGGACGCCCAAACAGCTGCGAGACGTCCGCCGATGTTCCCGGTGCCGATGACTGCAATGGTCATTGTTCTCCCTTTCTTGTTTCCATGGTGTTACTGACTGCCGACCTGAACGCAAAGATGGTTTTTGTGTTATCGTAGATGATTCCGTCTTCAAATTTCTGATACGGCTCGATATTTCACGATTTTAACCATACCTTGTAACAGAGATTACCATACATATTGTTCCGGACAATTCAAATGTGGATCCGGAAACCCATGTCCGATATAGTAAGTCGAATAGCATAACGAATCCTCCCCCGACAAACGAACGGAATTATCCTATGACATCCCTCACCCGAATCGCCGCCCTTCTCTTCTTCGTCATCCCTTTTCTCACAGCACAGGAGTTCACCCGATTGCCGAACGGCGCACCATCGTCCGCATACTGGCAGCAGCAGGCGGACTATTCGCTGAAGGCATCGCTGGACGCCAAGAAGAAACGGCTCCGCGGCAGCGGGACGATCACGTATACGAACAACTCGCCCGACACGCTCACCACGCTCGTGTGGCATCTCTATCAGAACATCTTCCGGAAGGATTCGTCCCCGCGGAAGAACGATGAACAGAGCAGCCGCGCGCTGATCGCAACGGAAGGCATTACGGTCCATGCCGTAACGGTGAACGGTACTCCGGTCGCGACGGTGGTGGACGAGACGGTGATGGAAACTCCGCTCGCTGCTCCGCTTCTGCCGAAGAGCAGTGCAACGATCACCGTTGCATGGGAGTACGAGATCCCAGCAAGTCCGGACCTGCGGACGGGAAACGACGGGAAGGATTTCGGCATATGCCAATGGTATCCGCAGATCGCCGTCTACGATGATGTGCGCGGATGGGACAGGACGCAGTATCAGGGCATCTCGGAATTCTACAATGAGTACGGGAACTGGAATGCAGAACTCACGGTGCCGAAGAACTTCGTTATCGCATCGACCGGCACGCTGATGAATCCTGCCGAGGTGCTGAACGCCGCACAGCTCACCCGGTTCAATTCCCTCTCTGCCGATTCCGTCACACGCATCATCCTGCCGGAGGAGATCGATTCCACCTCCGATGAGATCAGCGGTGATTCCGCCACCTGGAAGTTCACTGCAGAGAACGTCCGTGATTTCGCCTGGTCCGCTTCGCCGAACTATGTGTGGGACGGTACCATGACCGTTTCCGGTGTGCGTATCTACGCATTCTACCATCCGGACCTGTACCGCACTTCGTTCGGTCCGCTGCTGAGCGACTTCTCCAACTGGAACGAAGGGGCGATGATGGCGCGGCATGCCATCGAGCATTTCTCGGAACACTTCGGACGGTACATCTATCCTCAGGCGACGGTCGTCTCCGGTCCGGTGCGCGGCATGGAATATCCGATGATGATCTTTGCGGATGACGGCGATGCGATCACGAACGGACTCTATTATGTGATCGCGCACGAACTGGGGCATCAATGGTATCCGATGATGGTGGGGAGCAACGAAACGAACTATCCGTTCATGGATGAAGGCTTCAACACGTTCATCACTGCCACGGCCATAGAGGACCGGTACGGAAAGGACGGACTGATCCACAAAGATTTTCTCAAAGCATTGTCCTGGATGAGTCTTCCGTCATCCGAGGCGCGGCTGTTCGAGCAGCGGTTCTATCTGCTCTCTGCACGAGAGAAGGATGAAGCGACGGTGATGTCCCACCCGTACACCTATCCCAACAGTCAGTTCGGCACAGCCGCATATCAGAAGCCGGGTACGGTGATGGTGATGCTCCGCGACGTGATCGGCGTTGAAGCATTTTCGAAAGGACTGAACGACTATTATTCCCGCTGGCTGCTGAAGCATCCCTATCCCTCCGATTTCTTCAACACGATGGAAGATGTCGCCGGGTATGACCTGGATTGGTTCTGGCATCAATGGTTCGATCAAACGTGGTCGCTGGATATGTCCGTGCAGAAGGTGAAGAACGAAGAACAGAACGGTCACTGGCGTTCCGTGATCACTTTGGAGAACCGTGAACAGGCGATGATGCCGGCGACGCTCCGGCTGACGCTGGCGGACGGCAGTGTGCGGGATGTCCGCTTTCCGGTGACCGTCTGGGGAAAAGGCCGGTTCGGCACGGTCACGGTCGATTCACTGCCGGCAAAGGTGAAGGATGTGATGATCGATCCCGACATGCTCCTGGCCGATGTCAACCGGCTGAACAATTCCTGGTCCATGCCCCGCGTGGAATTCGATTACGGACTCAACATTACCAACTCGCTCCTCTATCCGCTCGATGCGTACCGCATCAATGCTGCTCCCGCTGCCGGATTCAATCTGCGCGACGGTGTGGAGCTCGGCACCAGCATCTCCGGCAGTTACATGGGAACCGACCACCGGACGGTGTTGGCCGTGCATCAGGGAACACGGAGCGGCGTTCCGGACATTCAGTTTGGATACTCCACGCCGCTGCGTGTGTGGGACCCGGACCTTACGACGAACATCCGTCTCTTCCGGCTGGACGGATTCACCGGTTGGCAGTGGACGATCCAAAAGACCTTCGAGGCACGGAAGAGCAATGCACGAAGCTACCGCCGGCTCTTCACCATCAACACCAGCATCCTGTCGGTGCGTGTGAACGATGACCGGTATCTGGACAACCGGGCGGACTGGGACATGACCGGCGTGCTGGATGCGGGGTTCATCAGTCTGCGATACACCGATATGTTCACCTGGGGGAAATTCTTCCTGCGGCTGGATGATGAGTTCGGCACACCGAATTCCGCCTACAGTTACTCCAAACTGACAGCAGAGTCGAAGCTGGACCATCGGCTGCTCGGACTGTCGGTCACCTGGCGGTTCTACGGCGGCAGTTCCATCGGCACGGTACCGGTGCAGACGGCGCATTCATTGACGCGCGCTAACGGCGTGGAGCGGTTCAATACCTGGCTCCACCGCACGCCGGTGTTCGGCATGTCCACCCGGGACAATCTTACAGCACCCGGCGGCGGGAATCTTTTCCTTCAGCGCGATACCGTTGCAATGAATGTCGCCGCATTGAATTTCTCCGCCTCTTCCGGTCCGTTCGTCCTGTTCGCCGACGCCGGTACGGTGTGGGATTCATCGCAGACGCGGTTCAAGCAATTCGCGTACGATGCGGGTATCGGCCTGCAGCTCAATATGGGCACCATCGGCGCGCCGGGGGTATCGATCGGTCCGCTGGGGATCGGGCTCTACTTCCCTCTCTATATCAAGGATCCGGCCCGTCCGCAGGATGAGGAGTTCGCGTACCGATGGCGATTGGTGCTGGGGGTGAGGTTGTAGGTTCAATGGCGCGATCGAAAACAATTCCAAGGGGGCACCGAACGACCTCGTAACATCATACCAAATACCAAAGCGGTGCAACGAACCAAAGCCTGCACCCTCCAGCCCATAGATTAATCTATGGGCTGGAGGGTGAGATATTTTTTATTGGGTATTCCATGTCCGCGTCGACCGATCTCTCCCGATGATGGATCTTCTGCCTTCCGATATACCGCGATACGATACCAAGCAATGACTCGCTCACCGAATACACACCGTAGCCGATCTGCCATTGAAATGTTTGCTCGGTCAATCTTTGTTCGTTCATCCAATGCGATGACTCTCCTTTGATCTTTCGCACGAGCTCTTTTATTGAGTGGTGTTGATCCAACTGGATGAGAATATGCACATGATCCGGCATACCGCCGATCGCAACAACCAAACATCCCAACCGCTCTTCGATATTCATCCGAAGATGTTCAAACAACACTGGCTCGACCCCTTCGGTGATCAACGGCTGATTGTATTTGGTATGGAAGATCACATGGAGCCATACGTGAAGCAATGAATGAGACATAATGATCGATGATGATATTTTCGATTGACCGATCTCCCTCAGCCCATAGATTAATCTATGGGCTGAGGGTTTCGAAATGGGCTGCTGAGCATCGAAACATGATTCATATCTCATTCATTAACCTAATTCCATCGTCCTCGCGATCGGCGGGCACGCTTTATCATTCATGTCCCGGCATCGACGGAACCGATCCTTCGGTCTCCTGTTTCTCTTCGAGGAACAACTCCCCGCATTCATCGTCATACGTTCTTGTGCGATGAAGCTCTTTTTGTCCCACGATGTGCGCATACACATCCTTCACGCCGGAAGCGCTCACCGAGAACGCTCCGTAACCTGTCTGCCATGCGAACGGCATGCAAAGCATACCGCTGTGATTGACCCAGTGGGAAGATTCCCCTTTGGCATAATGAAGAACCTCCCGTATCGTCCTTCCCGGATCGAGGCGGAAGAGGATGTGAAGATGGTCCGGCATACCATTGATCGCAAGAACGGGAGAACCCTGGACATCGCGGAGTTGTTCGCGGATATGTCTGTACAATGCTGCTTCAATGGAAGGAAGGATCAACGGCTCGCGGTGTTTCGTACTGAAGACGGTGTGGATATAGATCTGGACGAGCGATGGGGACATTGTTCGTGGAGTGTAGATGAAAAGGACTGTTTCCGATGTCGCACGCGGCTTGATACATTGATCACAGGGAAGGCCGCCGACACCGTGGGTTCAATATATGAGTCGGTGTGGGACGACACAACGCTATACCTTTTCGGACAATGGAATGATTTTCTTGCCGAACGAGGGATGAGGTCAAACGGAGAAAATGGGAAAACCGTTGAAACGGTTTTCTTGATGATGGAATTGCATGGTGGCGACGGTCGTTGTACACCGACGGTTAAAACCGTCGGCTGTTACATTGAATGACACTCCGAATTGACGCGATCAACGGGTGCGTCGTTCGTTGGTGATCGGCGCGGCGGCCTTCATCAATGCGGGGGCGGGCGGGACCTCGAACTCGATCCGTTCGACGGCGGATGGTGATTCCTCGCTCTTGTTCTTCACCGGGAAGGCGGTCATGCGGTCAGCCGGGTACGGCACGAGCAGCGTGCGGAGATGGTCAAGATCATTCATACGGCGTTCGAGCCAGAGATCGTACTCCTTGGGATGAAGGATCACCGGCATGCGGGTGTGGATGCCGGCCATCAGTTCGTTCGGTTCGGTGGTGATGATGGTGTAGGTCGGGAACTCCTCCCCTGCGTCGTTCTTCCAGACCGAGAAAAGACCGGCCATCATGAACGGCGCGCCGTCCTTCATCCGGATGAACATCTTCTGTTTCTGTTCCACGATCTTCGGCTTACCGCGGACGATGGTCTCTGTTTCGAATTTCTTCCACTCGAAGAATCCTTCCGCCGGCACCAGACAGCGCGCCGCTTTGAAATACGGTGCAAAGAGTTTGCTGGTGTGCAGCGTTTCGGATTTCGCATTGAAGGTGGTGAACTCGGTCTTGCCGTCCTTGCTCCAATGCGGCACCAGGCCCCAGCGCATCATCAGCACCTGTGCGGCATTGTCCCGCTGTGCGATCACCGGCATCAGGTCGGTGGGACGCGCATCGTACCGCGGAAGGATATCGAACTCCCTCCCGTCGTTCCGCCAGCTCTGCATTTGCGCAGAAACAGCGAAGACGATCTTCCCGTCGATCAGAACGTAGCGGCCGCACATGCAGGAAAAGTCCTTTGTTTGTGATGTTCCTGCAAGGAATGTAGCTTTTTTCCCCGCAATGAACAAGGTTGAGCGGACGGAACCACTGTCCTCTCACCGGCGTTTTACCTATTATTATAGTGAGAACATCCCTGAATTTTCCCATCACGTTCCTACAATATCGGTCCGGGACCATCGTCTGATACAGTGAGTGTAATCAAGAACAATACGGAACAACCGGTGGTCACTGCGATCGCAATAGAGCAATCCCCAACCGCCCATGCGGCAGCGGAACGGACGTACCGCACGGAACGGAAGCGCCTGTTCGAATTCATCCGGCAGCGCGTCCGCACCAACGAGGATGCGGAGGACATCATGGAGGATGTCTTCTATCAGCTCCTCTCTAGCTACAGCGTAACGGAACCGATCGAGAAGATGACCTCCTGGCTTTTCACTGTTGCCAGGAACAAAGTGATCGACTGGTACCGCAAGAAACGTCCGGAATCGCTCCCGCGTGATGCAAACGACCCTTCGCTGCCGCTGAACCTGGAGGACATCCTCTACGATCCGACGCAGAATCCGGACCGGGTATTCGAACGGTCGCTCGTCTGGACGGAACTGGCGGAAGCGCTGGATGAACTGCCGGAAGAACAGAAGCAGGTGTTCGTGATGCACGAACTGGAGGGAAAGAGTTTCAAGGAGATCGCGGAGATCACCGGCGAACCGGTGAACACCCTCCTCTCCCGCAAACGCTACGCCGTGCTCTACCTGCGGGAGCAGCTGAAAGAATTGTACGATGAGTTTGAGGGGTGATGGGTGGAGAGCAGATATTTAGATAGTTAGACGGCTAGATGATGAGAGAACAAAGAATTTTCAAGAATTAATTTTCACAATGATCAATGATGCCGCAGAGCAGATTCGCTCTGCGGTGTAAAGGAGATGCAAATCATGAAATACTGGTGGATCGGAAAAATAGTGAAGTTCGTCCTGTTCGTCCTTGCCATGATCGCGCTGTTCGGCTTCGCGGTGATGACGCTCTGGAACTGGCTCATCCCGGAGATCTTCCACGGACCGACGGTCACCTACTGGCAGGCGATGGGTCTGCTGCTGCTCTCGCACATCCTGGTGCGCGGCTGGCACGGCGGTTCCGGCTGGAAATCGCACCGCTGGAAACATAAGATGGAAGAGAAACTTGCGGCCATGACGCCGGAAGAGCGGGAGAAGTTCAAAGCCGAATGGCGCCGCCGCTGCGGGACCTATCCCGGCGACGAACAGAAAGAAGCGTAACGGAACACCACCAATGCCGCTCCTGCAGCAACCGCAGAGCGGCATTGTGACACTATCCATACACCCGAACACACATTTCCCTGAACCGTGGCACACAAACAACTACGCAAACGCAGTATGACTGAATTGACCATGTTCCTTGTCTGGATCGGCATCATGATCACGGTGCTGAGCATCGGATACTTCTATATGGCCTGGCGGCTCATCATGCCGTTCCATCTGGAAGCACCGCAGAAACAGATCGCCTACACGCTGCTCTCACTGATGTACATCATCCCGTTCAGTTCCTTCTTCCTGGTCCGCATCGCGGAGAAGTATACCGGACTCTACTCCTGGATCGGCTACATCTCGCTCGGGTTCCTCTCGTTCGTCTTCGTGGCACTGGTCTTCCGGGATGTTGTCTGGCTGGCCGGACTCGGCACTCAGAAACTGATGGCGCTCATTTCCTCCGGTCCCTCTGCATTGGATGCCGCGAAACGTGAGTTCCTCATTCAAACGACCAATCTCGGTGTGCTGGGAGTGGCAGGAACGCTCACCGCGTACGGCGTCTATGAAGCACGCAAGCGTCCCGGCATCGTGAATGTCGATGTGCCGATCGCTTCCCTTCCGGCAGCGTTCGACGGATTCCGCATCGTGCAGATCAGCGACATCCATGCCGGGCTGACCATCAAACGGGATTTCATCGAGACGGTGGCGGAAGAGATCACGAAACTCTCACCGGACATGATCGCCTTCACCGGTGACATGGCGGACGGCTCCGTCCCGCACCTGAAGCATGACCTGGAGCCGCTCGCAAACGTGTACGCACCGCACGGAAAGTTCTTTGTTACCGGTAACCATGAGTACTATTCCGGCGTCGATCAATGGACGGCCCACGCGCGTGACATGGGCTACGATGTGCTGATGAACGAGCACCGTCTTGTCACAAAGAACGGTGCGTCATTCGTGCTGGGAGGCGTTACCGATTACAGCGGAGGAGGATTCTCCCCCGCGCACAAATCCGATCCCGCCAAGGCATTCGCCGGCGCACCGTCCGATACGGCCCGCGTACTGCTGGCCCATCAGCCGCGCTCGTTGTTCCACATCGATGGATTGGGGATCGATCTGGTAATGATGGGTCATACACACGGCGGACAGTTCTTCCCGTGGAATCTGGTAGCGACCATCGGTCAGCCGTTCATCAAAGGATTGAACAAATTCGGTGAAAAAACGTGGGCATATGTGAGCAAAGGGACCGGCTATTGGGGGCCTCCAGTGCGGGTGGGAGCACGGTCCGAGATCACGGTGCTGACGCTGAGAACTGTTTAAAAGCTGGAAAGAGATATCGCGTCCTAAAAAGAGACCAGCACGGTGGCCTGAAATCGATCACATCAAACTGCTGCCAAGGGTTTCTTTATACCATTCACAACCACATACGATCCATCCAACAGGACAATATCGTTGTTCTAGCGGTGGAAGATCCGATCGAATGGAAATAACCGTTCATCATACGATATCCGATCTCTATAAAACCCTTGGGTTACCCTTTCGCCAGGAATTAGATTTTACCATTCTTTCCATACCGGATATTCATCCGCACATTCCATTCAAATCTCCGATTCTACGGGCAGACTATTTCTCGTTCATTCTAACAAAGGACGGGTCTGGGGTCTATTCTCTTGATGATAATACGTTCACGTTCGGTCCTCAGACCTTCTACTTCACGAATCCGGGGCACTTAAAATCATATGAACTCCATGAATCCAAGGATGCGTTTATAATAACTTTATCCGAGAAATTCCTACGAGAATATGTCCATCCGGAAATCTATGACGAGTTCCCTTTTTTATTGGCCGAAGTTGTTCCACCCAAGAAGTTATCGAACAATGATTTTGAGGACTTTGAAACTCTGTACGACCAAATTTTAAAGGAATTCCAGAAGGAATCCGATTATAAGAATAGAATTCTGGGTAACCTTTTATCGGTACTGCTTCTGAAGATAAAAGAACGATTTTGGTCCAGCTACGATCCGATAGAAGAGGGCAATCGGGCATCACACATTGTACAGTCATTCAAAAGACTTTTAGAACAAGAATTCAAGGATATCTTGGGGAGGGAGTATGTTGATCAAAAAATGCAAGCGCAATATCTTGCCAAAAAAATGAACTTGCACCCCAATTATCTGAACGCAGTCATAAAGAGCAAAACGGGCAGAACGGTAAATGACTGGATTTCGAAACGGACCCTCACCGTCGCCAAGGCTCTATTAGTCCATACAACGTACTCTTCGAAAGAAATCGCATTTAAACTAGGGTTTAGTGAGTCTACCCACTTTAGCCGCTTTTTTAAAAAGAACACTCAGCTGACCCCAAACACCTTCCGAAAGTTGAAAAAGTAATCCCCAATCTTTGAAAATGGTCATTTCTCGATTGATTATGGTTGCACCTTGTGCACCATAATTGGTTAGATTTACAACAGACAATTAATCGGGAGAGATCATGAAACAAACGACACAATTAGGGCACAGCGCTTTAACGATCAATAGAATTGGTTTAGGCTGCATGGGCATGTCAGAATTCTATGGATCCTTCGATGAAAAGGAATCCATGACGACTTTGCATAAAGCCATTGACGTTGGGATCAATTTCTTCGACACAGCGGATATGTATGGCTGGGGAGCGAACGAGCGATTACTAGGAAGAGCATTTAACGGTCGATGGAATAATGTGATCCTGGCGACCAAATTTGGTGTGATGCGTGGACCCAATGGTGAATTTCTAGGACTGAACGGCAAGCCTGAATACATCGGGCAAGCGTGCGAACAAAGTCTACACAATTTGGGGGTGGATGCAATCGATCTGTATTACATGCATCGGCAAGACCCTAAAGTGGAGATCGAAGAAATTGTCGGCGCTATGAGTGATTTGGTCAAGAAGGGAATGGTAAAACACATTGGTCTATCGGAAGTCAATGCAGCCACGCTTCGCCGGGCACATGCTGTTCACCCTATTTCTGCCCTTCAATCCGAATACTCTTTATGGAGCCGTGAACCGGAACAAGAGGTTTTGGATACTTGCAAAGAACTAGGGATCACCTTTGTAGCATACAGT
>JAVBYA010000136.1 GCA_030824295.1 Bacteroidota bacterium | reverse complement strand
CCACGATCACGCGCTTTCCTTCATCGGCCAGTTTATTGCAGATACCAACGACGGACATGTCAAAGAACTGCACTTCATCGATACCGACCACCTGCGCATCCTTCGCAAGAGCAAGGATCTCTTCGGCTTTGTCGATGACAATGGATTCGAGCGACTGCGTGTTGTGGGAAACGATCTGATTGGAGGAGTACCGGTTGTCGATGCGGGGTTTGAAGATCAGGACCTTTTGCCGGGCGATCTGCGCCCTGCGGAGACGGCGGATGAGTTCTTCGGTCTTACCGCTGAACATGCAGCCGGCGACGACCTCGATCCACCCGATATTCTGCGGTGCTTGCTGTTGAGTGACTTCCATACGGACGTGATAAAGTGATATTCCTGTTGTGAACTACGCAAGGAATATAGAGAAAACACGTCCGAATTTCAAAGGGAAAAACGCTATGCCAGCGTGAGGATCGTCAGTTCTGCCGGGCAATTCACACGGACCGGGATGCCGGTATAGCCGATGCCGTTGTTCACGTAGAGATTGGAATCCCCCAGCATATAATGTCCGGAGACATATTTGGATGCCAGTGCCGCCAGCGAGATCGGGGTCCGCTCCACGGTGCCGAACACGATCTGACCGCCGTGGGTGTGTCCGCTCAGCGTCAGTGCGATACCGAGATCCTTCGCCTGCTGGAAGTAATATGGTTTGTGGCAGAGCAGTATCTTCGGCTGGTCATTCTTCGCGAACGCGAGCGCTTTCTTAAAATAGTCATCCGGCTGCATGTTCCGTCCGATATCATCCACACCGAGAAGATTGAAGAACGATTCGCCTTTGCGGATCTGCACTGCATCGTTGCGGAGCAGTTTCACGCCGCATTCATCAACTTTCTTTGCGACCAGGTCCACATTCTTGGTGAAATAGTCATGATTGCCCAGGCAGCCGTACACGCCGTGAGCGGCCTTCAGTTCGGAGAATGCTTCGGCGAACGGATAGACCTCCTCGGTCTTGCTGTTCACGAAATCGCCGGTCACCACGATCATATCGGTGTTGAGTCCGTTCATCTCCTTCACATAGGCACTCATATCTTCCTTGTTCATGAAAATACTGGAGTGGATATCGCTCATCATGCCGATGGTGAATCCTTTGAACTCTTCCGGCAGTCCGGGTATGGTGATCGTCCGGCGGGTGATCTCGAAATCTCCGGTGGATACGGCACCGGCTGCTGCACCGACGAACGAATACGCGGAGAGGCCAACGACCCCTTTCTCAAGGAAGGAACGGCGTGAAGCATTGAACTTCTTGAATTGAGGGGTTTCTTTCATATGGTCGACCTTTGTTCTGATGGATGGATGCAGCATCGCCGTCCTGAATGCAAGAACGAACGGCAGCTGAAGGAGCATCAAACTCCCTAACGCTAATGCGATGAATAAAGTTGCAATATGCCAGATGAACAGCGGCATCAGGATCGTCATCGCCCACGCCGGCAGATGGGTGAGACTCCAAAAATAACTCAGGACGATCGGCACCGGAACATTGAAGAAGAGGAAGACCCCGAGCGCTATACTGCCGGAGGAGCGGGGAAGTCCCTGTTTCTCCAATATATACTTCCGTAACCGAAGATACAGGAAGAGCTGAAAGGTGAGTATAATGAGAATGGCGATGAGTCGGAACATCATATGGACAATATCTTGATTATTGAGCTCTTTTTTGCTATTTTCTTTTCAAGAAATTTACTTCAACTCTTCAATAACAATAGGAACACAATGTATTTCACTTTAGTTCTCATTGAGATCATCATCGCCGTGCTGTTGATCCTTGTCATTTTGATGCAAAACAGTAAAGGGGGCGGACTCGCCGCCGGTATGGGCGGAAGCAACATCGGCACCGTGTTCGGTGTGCGCCGTGCTTCGGATTTCCTGTCGAAATCCACCACCTATCTTGCTACGGCGTTCATCGTCATCGCCTTGGTCGTGAATCTCTTCTTCCTGCCGGGAAAAGGGAAGACCCAGGAAAGCGTCATTCAGAGCGGACAGACGACCACCGTCCCCGCGCCGCAGATCCCGACGCAGTCAGCTCCGCAAACAAATCCGTAACACCACAGCGTCGAACGTCTATCTAAGCCCACGGGACATTTTCCCCTGGGCTTTTTTTATTATGACACGTAGCACTTCGATCCACTTCTTCGTCATACTCGTCAGTTCGGTACTTGCTCAGGCTCAGACAAGACCGGAGTGGACCCACACACAGCGGAACAGTATCGGCTCCGGATATTATTCCGGCATCGGTGTCTCCGTCCTTTCTCAGGATGAAGCGGATACCCGCGCATTCATCGAGTTCTCCCGCAATGTGGAAGTGAACGTGAAGAGTGTTTTTCAGCGGGAGGTCTCCGAAGAAGGGAAGGAGTTCTCCGATGCCACCACCATTTCCATGCAGCTCATCTCCGATGTCAGTCTTAAGGGGATCTCCATCACCGAGCGGTACGTGGACAGCGCTGCACATTCGTTCTACGCACTCATCCAATACCGAACGGCGGAGTATGATTCGCTGGTCCGATGGCATATCGAGCGGGAGATCGTCCTGATGCGGCTGCGGAACAAGATGCAGGAAGAGAAGAGGATGGAGGACCTGCGGCTGCAGAAGGCATTGAACCAATTGGATGAAGAGCAGAAGAAGGAAGAGCTGAGGACGAACAAAGTGAAACTGACGATCGAAGAGGAACGCCGCCGGTTGCAGGAACAGGAAGAGGAACTGCTCCGCAAGGTCTACGGCCAGTTCCTGGACGCTGCGCCGCCGGAGAAACTGATCACGCTGCGCAACGGTGAAGTGTCGAATGGAGAGAGTTCGTTGATGATCAACGGCGGATTGTCTCCGCTGGAACTCAAGAGTGCCTTGTATGCGGTCCATACCGGATTATTCGAACTGGGTGCGTCCGCTCAGCTGCGCGGACGGAAGGTGGACCGGCAGGAGGCATATCTGAAACTGCAGGTGCTGCCGCGCGTGGGCGAGTTCAGCAGGACCTCCATCGCCATCGGCGCCGTGCAGTCGGTCGCGGTGATCGCGGACAGCGGATACGATTTCAAACGCTCACGCTACTCTTTGTTCATCGCCGGGAATGTCACGCTGCCGAAATATTACTATTCGACCTTCTCGTTCTATGCGGATAAACGGAAGGCCGGGATCGGTGTGACCTCGTTCCCGTTCTTCGAACAGTTCCGGAATCATCTCGGCTTCGTTCTGGAAATGACCTCCATATTCGATTCGCAGTACCGGAACGAGCGGGGGAATGCGTTCGTGGTGAATGCCGGATTACGGCTGCAGGCGAGCGATACCTTTATCACGCAGCTGGTCTTTATGGAACACAAAGATTTATGCCTCACGCTGGAATTTCAGTTTTGAAAATCAAATCGATTTTGCTATATTTGTAGACCCTTTGCACCTATGGCTCAATTGGTAGAGCAACTGACTCTTAATCAGTGGGTTCCTGGTTCGAGTCCAGGTAGGTGCACACTCAACGTCCTGCAATAGGTCCTTCCTGTTGCAGGACGTTCTTTTTTCCGCCGCTCCGTTGGTCGATCACTCCCTGCGCATGGCGCAGAATTCATTTTTACCGATTTATTTCGTATCGTAAGAGCGTCACTATCATCCGACATCCGCTTATGAAAAAACACTCAGCCATCATCATCCTCCAACGTCAAGCCTCCGCTGTACAGTCAGAAGGGGATGCATTCGATCAGTTCGCAGCATCGGTGCAGGGGGCGCTCCGTTCCCGCACGTCGCCGTTCGATCAAGGGGTGAACGATGCCATCCAGAAGAACGGTTCGATCCTCCGCGGCGGTCTCTCGCATTTCCTCTCTACGCCGCTGAAGTCTGATAAGGATGAGATCATCACGTTGATCGAAGAGAGCATCCGTACTGCAGTGGAACAGAGTGATGCCGCACCGCAGCTCGGGTCCGCCTCCTTTTCCTTATGGAAAGTGATGGACCCTCAGCAGGTGCCGCTGCAGCGGCAGATGGTCGGTGTGATGAAACGCCTCCTGAAGAATGGACGCTCTATTCTTGCTGCGGCGGGCGCTGTGTTCGGAAAGAATTCCGGCGAGGTCGGTGTCGCTCTCTTCGAGTATGATGGATTCTCCACCGTTCAATCGGTCGCCGGTCTTGCCAAAAGTGCACTTCCGCAGGATGCTCTTGCCATGGTCAACGGCGCACTCTTTACGACCGTCCGAACGGAAGGGGATGAACCGTGGACCGGACCTCATCTTGTCAGCATCGACTGCACGATCCAGGACGATGCCGTTATACCGTTTCTCTCGGAACGTTTTGCGCTCCTTGCCGGCCAGTTCGGCATCCGCAGCATCACGCTCTCTCGACAGGCGCTCCGGTTCGGCAGCGGCGAAGCATTCCAGATCCGTATCGGCACCGATCTGAATAACTATGCGCTCGGTTCGATCCTTGTCACCCTGACCGGTGAGAATGCAGAAGTGGAGGATGCCGTGACCAACAGCGGTGCCGTTACCGTGCTGGAGCGGTGCACACCATGACCGTTCGCGGGAAGGAATCGTTCGAACAGAAAAAGGAACGTGCTTCCATCATCCGGAAACGGCTGCTCAAAGAGTATCCGAGCGACCAAACAGCGCTCACCTATGCTGATCCGTTCCAGTTGCTCGTTGCGGTGATCCTCTCCGCCCAATGCACCGACGCACGTGTCAACATCGTCACACCTCAGCTCTTTGCCCGATTCGCCACGCCGAAGGATTTCGCATCCGCGGACATCAAAGAACTGGAAGGTCTCATCCATTCCACCGGTTTCTATCACAACAAAGCAAAGAACATCATCAACTGTGCGAAGGCGCTCCTGGAACTGCACGGCGGTATCGTACCGCAGAGCATGGAAGAACTCTATCAGCTTCCCGGTGTCGGAAGGAAGACCGCGAACGTCATCCTCGGCGAAGCGTTCGGGAAGAACGAAGGGATCGTTGTGGACACGCATGTTGCACGGCTGTCGCAGAGAATGGGACTCACAGCCAAGACCGATGCCGTGAAGATCGAACGGGAACTGATGCCGTTGGTCCCGCAGAAACAATGGTATCATTTTTCCCATGCTCTTATTTTTCACGGACGAAAGATCTGCGCAGCCCGCAAACCGCTCTGTGCCGACTGCAGCGTCCGCACGTATTGTCCATCATCAACCGTCTGAATGCCATGCCGAACAGGACCGAAGCACTGCAGCTGATGCAGGAATGGACCGCGAATGAATCGCTCCGAAAGCATATGCTCTGCGTGGAGACTGCGATGTGTGCCTATGCGGAGAAGTTCGGCGAGGATGCGGAACGATGGAGTATCGCGGGACTGCTGCATGATTTCGATTACGAGCGCTATCCGGAACCGCCCGACCATCCGTTGAAGGGGAATGAGGTCCTTGCTTCGCTTGGTTATGACGAAGAGATCCGGACAGCGATCCTCGGGCATGCACACTATACGAACGTTCCCCGTTCGTCCCGGATGGCAAAAGCGCTCTTTGCGTGCGACGAACTGTGCGGATTCATCGTTGCCTGTTCCCTTGTGAAACCGGACAAGAAAGTATCTTCGGTCGAGGTCAGTTCTGTCCGGAAGAAGATGAAGGATAAAGGATTTGCACGCAATGTCAGCAGGGAGGATATCGTTGACGGTGCGAAGGAGTTGGATGTGGAACTGGATGAACATATCCGGTTTGTGCTCGATGCACTGAAAAAGAATGCGGAATCACTCGGATTGTGACGGCGGTACCGTAACTCTTTCCCTGTCAGTGCGTAAGGTTTACTATTGTGTAATTTCCGTCAGAAACAGAAGTCACTCCATAACATCAATCCAAGAGGTCACCATGAAGAAATTTTTCTATCTGTTCATTGCAGCGGTCATGATCAGCGTGCCGGTCTTGTCCCAGGATAAAGATGAGGACGAGGACCGCGATGAGGGCTCACGCTATTCCGCATGGAGCCGCGCGAAACTCGGCGGTGCCGGCGGTGTCACACCGATGGTCGGCATGTTCGATAATGCTGAACTTGACCGGTTCCTTTCCAAAGCAGGTTTGCCGACGTTCGGTACAGAGCCGACCTATCTGATCGGCGGAGAAGGATACGGATATATCATGTTCCTGCGCAATGTGCGTATGGGCGGATTCGGCGTCTCCGGTCAGCGGACGGTGAATGCACTGGAACCGATGGCGAACGGTAAATATCTGCGGAAAGAAGTGGAATACACCGTTTCGTACGGCGGCTTTCTGATGGATTATGTGCAGCCGGTCGCGAACAGACTGGATATCGCTATCGGTGCGTCGATCGGCGGCGGCAACATCGACCTGACCATGACACGGGATGACGGTTCATTCAAACAATGGGATTCGCTGTGGGTTTCGTTCGGTGACACAGCACGGACCGCAAATTCCTACAAACGTTCGCTCAGCGGAACCTTCGTCACATTCACGCCTCATATCAGCATCGAGTATACCATATTGAGCTGGCTGCAGATCCGCATCGGTGCAGGATACCCGATGATGTTCTCACAGGAATGGAAACTGGATGATATCTATGAAGTGAACGGCGTGCCGTCCGGTTTGAAACTGAACGGATATACCGTTAATGCCGGGATCATGTTCGGGTTCTTCGGCTGGTAGCCGGGGGAGGGGAATTGAAACAAAAAGGCCGTCCGGGATTCCGGACGGCCTTTTGTCGTTTTAGAGCTTCTCGAAACGTGCCTGGAAGAAGCGGAGATACTTCGGTTCGTACACCATCTTCAGTCCGTTCACCTTCTGCCGGTTGGTCCATACTTCATAGACCGATTCCACCGTCACATCGCAGTGTGCCTGCGTGTACACACGGCGGGGGAATGTCAGGCGGACAAGTTCAAGCTTCGGATAGTAGTGGTCGCCTGTCTCCTTGTTCCTTCCGGCAGAGACGATGCCGCGTTCCATTGCGCGGATACCGGAATCCAGATACAGTTCTGCGGCAAGAGTCTGTGCCGGGAACTTCAACTGTTCCAGCTGCGGATAGAATTTCTTCGCATCCAGGAAGATAGCATGTCCGCCGATGGGTGTGACGATCGGTACGCCAAGTTCAATGAGACGGTTGCCGACATACTCCACCTGTCCGATGCGCGCCTGCAGATGGTCGAACTGACATGCTTCCTCGATCCCTCGGGCCATCGCTTCCATATCGCGTCCGGCAAGACCGCCGTACGTGTGCAGACCTTCGTAGATCACCACCATGTTGCGTGCTTCTTCGAACACGTCGTAGTCATTCAGGGCCAGGAAACCGCCGATGTTCACCAGCAGGTCCTTCTTACCGCTCATCGTCGCCGCGTCCGAATACGAACACATCTCCCGCAGGATCTCTTTGATCGTTTTGTTCTCGTATCCTTTTTCCCGTTTCTTGATAAAGAACGCATTCTCCATGGCGCGGGTGGCATCGAACACCACTTTGATCTTATGCCTGGAAGCGAGCTGATACACGGAACGGAGGTTCTCCATGGAGATCGGCTGTCCGCCCGCCATGTTCACTGTTGCACCGATGGTGATGTAGGCGACCTTCTCAGCCCCAACGCGGTCGATCAACGACTGGAACTTGTTCAGGTCCACATTCCCTTTGAAGGGATGCTCGATCTGTGCGTCATGCGCTTCGTCGATGATCACATCCACGAACGTTCCGCCGGCCAGTTCCTGATGCAGACGAGTCGTAGTGAAATACATGTTCCCCGGCACGTACTGTCCCGGTTTGATCAGGATGTGCGAGATGAGGTTCTCTGCACCGCGTCCCTGATGGGTGGGGACGAGGTATTTATAACCGTAGAAATCCTGTACTTTCTCTTCCAGATGATAGTAATTCTCACTCCCGGCGTATGCTTCATCGCCCATCATCATACCTGCCCACTGATAATCGCTCATCGCGTTCGTTCCGCTGTCGGTGAGCAGGTCGATGTACACATCCTTGGACTTCAGCAGAAAGGTGTTGAAGCCTGCTTCACGGATGGTGGACTCGCGCTCTTCGCGGGTGGTCATGCGCAGCGGCTCGACCGATTTGATCTTGAACGGTTCCGCCCAGGACCGTCGTTTCATCATTTCCATTGATGCTCCTTGTTCATTGATTTTAGGGGGTGATTTTGTTACTTTCAAATGGATTGCACGGACAAATATACTCAACATGTGCTGTGGAAACAATCCATATTCGCTGCACGTACCGTGAAGGAACCTATGACGATCGATGGACAATGGACCGCTGTCGGAGCAGAGATCGCCGGCCAGCATATTGATGATGATTTTCTCTCTGTGATCACGTTGTCGATTTCACAGAACAATTGTGAACTGCATATCGGCGGAAATACCGACAAAGGAACCCTGAAATTCCTTCCGCATACCATCCCCATGGCATTCGATTTCACCAGTTCGGAAGGTGCGAATACCGGCAAGGTCTTCAAAGCGATCTATAAGGTAAGCGGCGGATACCTCGTGGTATGTTACAATACCGGTGATGGTGACCGTCCTAAAGCTTTCCTCACCACTCCCGATAATAAATTTTCCCTCGTTCGATATAAACGGCCAGGTTGAATGATCCCCGTCAGCGTACTGAAATCCATCGCTACCATCGTCGGATCGGAGAACATGTTCACTTCCGCCGAGGATAAGATCACCTACGCCTACGATGGAACGCCCTTACTCTCCGTTCTGCCCGATGCCATCGTCCGTCCATCTTCCAAAGAACAGATCGCCGAGATCCTGAAACTTGCCAATCAGCAGCACTTCCATGTGGTGCCCAGGGGAGCGGGGACGGGACTCAGCGGCGGATCCGTGCCGGTGCAGGACTGCATCATCATCGATATGTCCCGCTGGAACCGCATCCTGGAGATCGATACCGAGAACCTCACCGCGTGGGTGGAACCGGGTGTGATCACTTCACAGCTGCATCAGGCAGTGGAGGCACTCGGTTTGTTCTATCCGCCGGATCCGGGCAGCATGAACATCTGCACCATCGGCGGGAATGTGGCGGAGAATTCCGGCGGACTGCGCGGACTGAAATACGGTGTGACGAAAAATTATGTGATGGGAATGGAAGTGGTGCTGCCGGACGGGAATATCATCACCTGCGGCGGAAAGACCGTGAAGGATGTTGCCGGGTACAATCTGAAGGACTTCTTCATCGGCTCGGAAGGGACACTCGGGATCTTCACAAAGATATTATTAAAGCTGATACCAAAACCGCAGACCAGCAAAACCATGGTGGCGTACTTCGCGACGCAGGCGGATGCCGGCAGGACCGTTTCCGCGATCATCGCGCAGAAGATCATTCCCTGCACCGTAGAATTCCTGGACAACACCACCATTCGCTGCGTGGAAGCTTTTGCAAAGATAGGACTGCCGACCGACATCGAATGTCTGTTGTTACTGGAAGTGGACGGACATCCGGCGGTCGTGGAAGAAGAAGCTGCGAAGGTCGTGGAATGCTGCAAACAGAACAATGCCACATCCGTGATCATTGCAAAGGATGCTGAAGAAGCGCAGAAACTCAAAACGGCACGCCGTTCGGCATTCTCTGCACTCGCCCGGACGAAACCGACGACCATTCTGGAGGATATCACCGTTCCGCGCAGTGAGATCGCGGTGATGCTCGAGAAGATCTCCGTTATCTCCAAAAAGTACAATGTGCAGATCGGAACGTTCGGACATGCCGGAGACGGGAATCTCCATCCTACATGTTTGACGGACGAGCGCGACCATGAAGAGATCGCTCGGGCCGAGAAGGCGTATGAAGAGATCTTCCATGAAGCGGTCCGCCTCGGCGGCACCATCACCGGTGAACACGGCACCGGTCTCGCGAAAAAGAAATTCCTCCACCTCGTCACCGGATATACCGCCATCGAAACGATGCGGACCATCAAACGTGCACTCGATCCCAATTACGTCCTGAACCCCGGCAAGGTCTTCGATGCCGCATAACGCTCCGGCACATTCCCCGGCAGCACCGATCGTGAAACGGAACACCCCTTCCGGGCGTTCTTTCTTCGCAGGCGCCGACATACCCAGCGACGACGTCCTCACC
>JAVBYA010000431.1 GCA_030824295.1 Bacteroidota bacterium | reverse complement strand
GGAAATCACTGGAGAGCGTCTCGTTCCCGCCGACGCGCGTGAACTGCTTGGTTTCGATCACCCGCAGCAGTTCGATCTGCATCTTGGGACTCACCGTCCCGATCTCGTCCAGAAAGATCGTCCCGCCGTCCGCCATCTCGAACTTCCCTTTCCGCCGGTATTGTGCACCGGTGAACGCTCCCCGTTCATGACCGAACAGCTCGCTTTCGAGCAGTGATTCCGCCACCGCACCGCAGTTGACGGTGATGATGGGGAAATAGCGGCGTTCGCTGTTGGCATGGATGGTCCGGGCGATGAGTTCCTTCCCCGTTCCGCTCTCGCCGCGGATCATGACGGTCGTATCGGTCTTGGCAACGGTGAGCGAAAGGTCGATGACGCGCTTGATCTGCGGGCTCTCCCCGACGATCTCGTTCGCACCGGACATCTCGGAGATGTGTTCGCGGAGGATGGAGTTCTCATCCTCCAGTTTCCGCTGCTGGATGGCATTGGAGACCAGATGCGAGAGATGGTCCGGATCGATCGGTTTGGTCACATAATCGAAGGCGCCGTCCTTGAGCGCCGTAACGGCACTCTCCACGGAGGCAAATGCGGTGGCCATGATCACCTGTGCATTCCGGTCGATCTCGCGGAGACGTTTCAGCAGCTCCAATCCGCTCATGCCGGGCATTTTGATGTCCAGTATGACCACGTCCCACGGGCCTTTTTCCATCAGTTTGAGCGCAGCGTTGGCATGCTCTGCAGCTTCCACGCGGAAGCCGTCCTGCCGGAACCACTTGGTGAGGGATTCACGCACGATCGTTTCGTCGTCTACAATAAGGATACTGTTACGTTTTGTGTCGGGCATAGGAACCTCGGGAGCAAGAGAAAACTAAAGAAAGTTAAAAGTCAAAAGTTGAAATAATTGTCAAGATTGAAAGAGTGAAGGAGTCGTTGAGTATTTGAGTAATTGAGACACGGCGCACGAAGAACAATTTCAGATTACAAGATTATCAAAATTATCAGGATTGAAAGATTAAAAGAGTCGTTGAGTAGTTGAGTATTTGAGACAATGCGCAAGAAGAACAAAAGCTATAAAAATTATCAAGATTGCAAGATTACATGATTGCAAGATTTATGGAGTCGCTGAGACACTGCGCAGGAATGCAATTATCAAATTACAAATTTCAAATTCCAAACGCGCAAGTCGACGCAAAGAGAAATTGACATGTTACAATGTTTGCCTGGTTACTGATAGCTGAGAACTGAACGCTGATAGCTCTTGATTAAAATAGTTAAGTAGTTGAAACAATGCGCAAGAAGAACAAAAGCTATAAAAATTATCAAGATTGCAAGATTACATGATTGCAAGATTTATGGAGTCGCTGAGACTCTGCGCAGGAAAGCAATTATCAAATTACAAATTCCAAACGCGCAAGTCGATGCAGAGACAACGTATCAAAGAACTATCGACAACAGACAATGCTGCCTGTGTGCTGATAACTGAGAACTGATCGCAGAGAGCTGATCACTGATCACTCACGCTATGCCCGATCAATGGGAAGCGTGATGGTGAATGTCGTCCCCTTGTTCGGCGCGGAGTCCACGGTGATGGTACCATGATGACGGTCCACGATGCCGTAGACGACCGCAAGTCCGAGCCCGGTCCCCTTCCCTTCTTTTTTCGTCGTGTAGAACGGTTCGAAGATGTGCGGCAGGTCCTCCGGACGGATGCCGACACCGGTATCGGACAACGTCAGGCGGATCATCCCTTCCGACACTCGCCGGAGCGTGATGGCGAGGGTCCCTTCGTTCTGCATCGCTTCGACCGCATTGATCTGCAATGCCAGGAGCATCTGCTGGATCTGTTCACCGTCGCAGACCACTTCCGGAACATCATCGCCCAGGTCCATCGTGCGGGAGATGTTGTGCATCTTCAGATGGTGCTCGACCAGTTTGGCGCTCTGTTCCACCAGTGCGCGGAGGTCGTTCATTTTGAATTCGCCGACCTTCTTGCGGGAGAACAGGAGCAGGTTCTTGACGATATTCCCGCAGCGGGAGGTCTCGTTCGCGATCATCGTCAGTTCCTCCACGATCTCCGCCTTCTGCTCGTCCGTCATCGCCGGTGCGGCGTTCATCCGTTTCCGGATCAGTTTGGCATAGGTGAGGATCCCTTCGAGCGGATTGTTCAGTTCGTGTGCCACCGTTGCGGCAAGCGTGCCGAGCGAGACCATCTTCTCCACCTGGATGAGATTGCGCTGAGCGCGGCCGAGTTCCTCCGTCTTCTTCTGCACACGTTCCTCCAGCGTCTGATTGAGCAGCTGCAGTTCCTCTTGTGTGCGCTTGAGCGTGTGGGTCATATGATTGAAGGAGTTCGTCAGGAAACCGATCTCATCCTTCGTCTGCACGCCGATGGTATGATCGAGATCGCCGTTCATCACGGCGATGGTCCCTTCGGTGAGCCGCTGAACGGGGATATTGACGGTCCTCCAGAGGAACACACCGCAGAATCCGGTGAGAACGAGGAGCAGTGCGACGCCGCCTGCATATTGTGTTTTACGCAGGTCGTCGATGAACTGTTCGGTCTCCGTGAGCGGTATCATCACATCCAGCACACCGAGGATGGTCTGTTCCTCCGGGTGGACGTGACAATCCGCGCCGGAACATCCCGGCTGGTTCTTGATGGGAGTGATGACGCCGATAACGTTGTGACCGGCGGGATTGGTGTAGGTGCGGACAAGTTCCTGGTTGGAGGCAGTGACGACGGAGCTTTGACCGGAGAGATGGCAGCCGACGCAGGCTTCAGCATCCATATCCACAACGGCATTCACTTCATTGTCCGCCGTGGAGAAGGAGATCTCCCCTTTCTTGTTGTAGATGCGGATCGCTTCGATGCCGGGTTCCGTGCCGATGGTCTTGATGATGCGGTAGATATCCTCACGCCGGTTGAGGAGCATGCTATGCTGGGTGGAGCGCTTGACGATATCACTCAGGCGTTGGGCGGTGGCGGTGGAGAGCTTCGTGTAGCGTTCTGTCTGGATGTTGACGATCAGGAAGGTCAGCAGACCGATCCCGACGACCGTTACCACGAAGATGCCCGCGAGCAGACGGTACACCAGTAGGCGTGTGTATTTCATACGACTGTTGAAAGTGTCAACACTTTCAATGACTGTGGGTGAGGAACTGAAAAAAGGTACCGTGATATTGCGAGAACAGCAATATCTAAATAGGGTCAATGCGGACGAAGCAGTCTGGAAAGGATCTTCGTATAGCGCTTTTCACCGATGAATTTCTCTATATCATCGATGCGGACCCCCCCGTCGAACATGGTTGTGCCGATCGAGCGTTTGTTCCGGCGGAGTTCCGTTTCCAGCTGGTCGGTCTCACTGCGGATGAATGCGGCGTATTGTTCGGGGGTGAAGCCGGCTGAACTTCCATCGGTGTACGGTGTGCCGGTGATGGTCATCAGCCATCCTTCGCCGTACGGATCGGCGGTGAGGAGGGAAGGATGTTCCATAAGGCGGGTATTGACGCGGGAAGCGACCCCGTGTTCGTTGTACCGGACGGCGAAGGTGCCCGAGTCCCGGATGATCCATGCGAACGGTTCACCGCGGCCGATATGCGACGGGGGATTGATGGTCGCGATACCGGCGACCGGGTAGATGAGCTGTGCCAGGAACGCGTCCACTCCCACGGTGACCGTGCCATCGGGGGAGGAACGCATCCAGGTATGATCTGAAAAATATCGTCTGTCCTTCGGGAACGACAGCGAGCGGAACGGTGCGAGCAGACGGCTGACGGCATCCTCCTGCGGCGGTGCCTCATACGCGCCGGCGGGGGGCAGTTCCGGAGTGTAAGCTCCGGACTGCTTCGCCGCGCGTTCCGCGAATGTCTGATGCTGTTCACGCATCACGCTGTCGAACGGACACGATTCGCACTCGTAGCGGCAGGTGCAGAGCTTGTAGTTCACCAGCCCTGCATCCATCCACACGCAGTGACTCTCGTTATCCGGTATAATCGTATGTGAGTTGGCAGTCATACGTCACCCATTCGGGCAGCTATACAGCGTTAGTTCTGAAGTTCCGCCGTGCGGCGGGATACTGATTCGACATCATGTTTCCATGCCGTGGCAGCATGGGCCGGTTCGTTCCCGTCATGGTGCTCCTCGTGCGTGAAGACCGGGAAGTACTTGGCGATGAAATAGAACGCTACGAACCCGATGGTCACGATCATCATTGTGATCATGAACTCGGTGAAGGACGGCACATACGTGGCGCCGGACCACCCTTCCATACCGGTGATGGCGATGTTCATGCGGTTCATCACGAATCCCACAACGACCATGGAGGCACCGATGAAGAGTCCGTTGGGGCTCTTCCGCACCTTCTTCTGCGAGAAGAGGATGAACGGAATGATGACACCGACCGCGACCTCTGCCCAGAACATATAGGTCTCGAACCGCGGCACGAGCAGCAGCGAGAACATATGACGGTCATTCAGGTCGACGATCTTCATGATGGAATAAACGCCGAGCATCACCACACAGACGCGGGAGATCTCAGTGAGCAGGTTCAACTCCAGACCGCGTTTGAAGGCGCGGCTGCTGATGAACGACTCGAAGATGATCATGGCGCATCCGGCAGCGATGGCGGAGGTATAGAAGAAGACCGGCATATAGGCCGAGTACCACAGCGGATACATTTTGTCCGGCACGATCAAATAGAGCGAACCGAGCGAGGACTGATGCAGCGTGGAGAGGAGCACACCGAGAATGATGAGCGGGATGCTGATGCGCTTCACCATCTTGATGGTCTTGGTCATATGGAACCGCTCCAGGATGACCGGCGAGAATTCCAGCGCGAGAACCGTGGTATAGAGCATAACGCACCACGCGACCTCGAACATGACGGAACGGGGGTTCCACATGATGATGGCATGCCAGATCTGCAGCGGGCGGCCCAGATCGAACATGAGGCCGACAATGACGAGCACGTAGCCGAGGAACGCCGTCAGAATAGTGGGCCGGATGATCGGTTCGAACCGTTTGATATTGAAGATATAGACGATAGCGGCCAGGGTGAAACCTCCGGCGGCGAGTCCGACGCCGCACAGGACGTCGAACCCGATCCAGATGCCCCACGGGAACTGGTCGGTCAGGTTGGTGGATGCGCCGAGCCCGTGAAAGAAGCGGACGTATGTCGAATACAGCCCGGCGGTAATGATGGCCACTGCGGTGACCTTCCAGAATCCGAATGTTGTGAGGAATTTTTTCATGAGTTCACCTCGTTCTTTCCATTGTTCTTATGCTCCTGGTTCCGCATTTCGCGTTCCACTTCGCGGACCTCTTCACGGCGGTTGGTGATCCACCAGATACCGAAGAGCATCGCACCGCCGACGGAGACGACCCCGGGGATCTTGGAGAGGGCGTTCCACGTGAGCTGCGGGAGCGGGGTGTTCTGCAATGTGGTCTTGAATCCGAGTTGTTCGAACGGCACGGAGGAGATGTAGAAGACGGAGGTCCCTCCCACTTCCTGCTGACCGTAGATCTTCTGCACGTACTTGTCCGGTTCACCGGCAAGACGTTCCGCCGCTTCCTTCAGCAGCTCTTCGCGGTCGCCGAACTTCGTGGCGCCGGTCGGGCAGGCTTCGGAACATGCGGTGGGAAGTCCCTGTGCGAGACGTTCATGGCAGAAGATGCATTTCTGAACGCGCGGATAGGTGCTGGACCATTCGTAGCGCGGAACCTGGAACGGACAGGCCTGCATGCAATACCGGCAGCCGATGCATTTCTCCACGTCGTACACGACGGGGCCTTCGGCCATCTTAGTGAATGCGCCGACGGGGCATACGGAAGCACACGTGGGGTCTTCGCAGTGCTGGCACATACGGCGGACGAACACGCCGTCGTATTCATCCAGCGCGGTGTAGGCAGAAACGGAGAGGGCTTTCTCCTCCTTCTCCGGTTCCGGCATGTGATTCACTTCTTTGCAGGCAAGCTGGCAGGCATTGCATCCTACGCAGAGGGTCAGATCGATCAAGAGTGCTTTTTTGCTGGTAGACATGGCATCCTCCGGATTACGCGATCGTCAGGAACTCGTTCTCGAATTTCCTGCACTGTTCAGGGTTAAGTGTATCCATGACACCATTGGCCGGAAGACCGCCGTCCTGCATGTATGCCAGGGACGGGGATGCCATATGGGAGAAGAAATCACGCAGGCGGCCCATTTCATCGCGCAGCCATACGCGGGTGTCCTCACCAAGATAGAATGCACGAAGGTCGCTGACCTTTGCCGGGGTGATGGTATAGGCCCAGCCTTCGCTGAAGAGTGCATCGCTGAGCAGGGACGGTGAATTGACAAGGGCGGTGTTGGCATGTTCCACTACACCATCGATCGGCGAGCGGACGATCACTTCGTTCTTCCCTTCGCTGACGCGGAGGATCGGTTCACCTTTGGAAACACGGTCCGTATTGTTCTTGAGCAGCGTGATCTGCGGCGTGGAGAACATGCGTGCCAGGAAATCATCGATACCGAGCTGCACTTTTCCCGACGGGAAGAGGCTGAGCCAGGTATGCGATTTTGTGAAGAAGATCCCTGCGGGTGTGCGCATCGGGATCGCTTTCCGGAGGATGGGCTGGAGAGCCGGTGCTGTTTTGTTACGGCGGACGAAATGGTCGATGGTCAAGAAGGCCACGATGGTCGAGATGAATAATAAGACTGTCATTTTTATAGCTCCTTTCATTACTGGTTTATTCGACACCAATACTAATGGCAATAGGCGTGCCACACTTCACCATATCGGCAATAATTTATCATCCATAACTTGTTGTCATTCATTGTGTTACAAGCGCGTTGTTTTGACCGCCAATGATGAAAAAGTGAACGGTACGATAACGATGAATTTCTTTACAAAGAGTGTACGCTCTTGAATCAAATATGGGGGAATTACTCTACAGTGAGGATTTAACGACTGTTGAGTATTACAACGGGGGATGAGGTAAAAATCAACGGAGAAAACAGTCTATTATCAAATTACAAGATTGAAAATTTCATAATTGCGCAAGTCGATGAGCAAGTGAAAGTTCAAAGAGCGTCCCTGCCGCCTGGCGAGGGGTACACGGCGGCATTCCGCCTTGGATCAACTTGGGGGCGGAAGCAGATTGCGCAGATTAACGCAGATCAACGCTGAAGAGAAAAACAAAGAGCGCTTGATCAAGTCGAGGCGCAGGAAATAAATATAAGAGCATTCCCGGAGATGTACGCAGAAAACGCAGAAAGGAGAGGAAAGAGCATTATCGGATTGCAAAATTCCATATCACAAGCATGAGTCAACTACCTATGTTAACTATGTGTCTATGTGTTTCTGCTTTTAGGATCAAGATCAAAAACGGAAACACATAGGAACATAGGGCACAGAGAAGAGCAATTATCATTTTGCAAGATTACATGATTGCGAAAAAGGAAGTCGTTGAGTATTTGAGTAGTGGAGACACGGCGTAGGGGAAAAACACGAAGAGCGATGAACAATAGACAGTCGGAAAGCTGAGAGCTGAATGCTGACAACTGAGAGCTCTCGTTGCCTCTTATGGAGACGTGGAGTCACTGCGCAGGAAGATATGCAAAGAACAATGCACTGTGGAGTCCTGGGGACAGATACCCGACGGTCAACGAGTTCGGTAGGCCGGTCTTCAGGCCGGCGATCGTTCATCATAGAGGAAAAGTGATTCGTTGAGTAGTTCATCTGACGAAATGTGAAAGAAACGAACAATCAGCACATTTGGTTCGAAGGCTGAGAACTGAAAGCTGATCACTGAGAGCTTTTGTTGCTTCGTGTGGAGTCGTTCACGGAGGTTCAGAGCGCAGTTGTGCTGCTTCTCAAGACATACTCATCGATTCAAGAAGAGCAATGAGCGATACTATTTGATGAGCTGCATTCGTCTGGTTTGAACGAATGCTCTGGAACGGAGTGTATAAAGATAGATCCCGCTGGAGAGGCTTGCTGCATCGACATTGATACGATACGTACCCGGACCGGATACCTCGTTTACCGGCGTGGCGACTTCCCTTCCCAGCATATCATAGATGGTGAGTGTTGTTCTGCCGGTGACAGGTATTCGATATTCGATGGTCGTTACAGGGTTGAAGGGATTGGGATAGTTCTGAAAGAGGGCGAATGTTGAAGGGACGCCGGAACCTTCCACCGTCACCTCTGCAGAGTATCGGAACGCGCCGCTCCGGTCGAGCTGGCGCAATCGGTACGAGTACATGCCACCACTGTTCACCCGGTCGGTGAACGTATACTGATGACTGATGTTTGATGTACCATTCCCTGCAACGAAACCGATCTCTCTCCATTCTCTGCTCTCAGCTGTCAGCTCTCGGTTATCAGGGTCTGAAAGCTGAGAGCTGACGACCGACCGCTGCAGTTCAAAACCATAATTATCGGTTTCGGTGGCGGTGGACCAGGAAAGCTGGATACCGGAGGATGTGCGGAGCGCGGTGAACGAGGTCAGTTCCACCGGCAGGCCGCTATTATCCTCCCCTGATCCGGGAGGCGGAGCATCCTGCGGAAGACGGGAAGAGATGAGACGGAATTTCGGATCACCGATGACCACATCCATCCAGGACAGGAATGGAGAGGACGAATAATACGATTCAGCGACCGTGAATCCCATCGTATACAGGTCGAACAGGATCGAGACATCCGCCATGGCGGAGGCATACGGCTCGTACACATAGCCTTTCGCCGCTGTGATCCCCTCTTCGATCAGGTCCGCGATCAGGGACTGTCCGTACACCACCGGCTTGGTGAAGGTCCGCGCGGACGTGGAAACGTAGGTCTCGGCAATAGCGCCGGGATTCCACGTGAAATTGATCCGTCCATACAGCGACGTATGCTTATCGTTACTCCCCCACCCCACGTATCCGTTCACCTGCTGCTGACCGGTAAGATAGAGGGACGTAGCGTCGAGCTGATAGTCTATCCCCCGCTGCTGAAGCGTATCCGCTGCGGTCTGCATCCTGCTGTTCAGATACGGCGCGGCGGCATCCCATCCGGGGTCCATATCCAGCACGAACCGGCCGGAAGGAACGGAACAGCGGATGACAGCGGACCGGTCGATGATCCCCTTCACATCGTCCACCGTATACCCGTCCAGCCGTGTGACCAGATAGATGCCGAACGCCGCTCTGGTAAAGTGCGTGCGGCTGCCGTAATACGGCGAGATGATGCGTCCGCTCCCGCCGATATACCCTGCATAGGGTCCCAGCAGCAGTGACAATTCGCTCTCCACCGATGAGGAGGTCCAGCCATCCTGCCGCTTCACTTTGAGCGGGACCCCTTTGGTGGTGACCAGGTAATTGATACTGTCCGCAATGCCGGCGGCGGTGAGGTGTGCCTCTACCTGCGCACGGAGGGAGGCGAATTGAGCGTCGGTGATCTCTTCAGTGACGGGAGCGGAGATGCGGATGATGTTGGAAGGATGGATATCGCGTTGCTCTGCGAAATAGATGCCGATACTGTCCGATTGGGGGCTATTGGGATTGATGATGACGGCAACGTCATGGTACGTAGCGGTCTGAGCACCAAGAACAGAGGCGCACAGCAGTACCAAACATGATATTCCGATCCATGGGCGCATAGAAACCTCCCGAACATCCTTTTTCGGGTAGACCCCCTACTACATATAGTATGCCAAACGATGGACCGCTTTTTCAGAAGGAATTGAGGCATTTTTCTCGCCTCCGGGTTCAGTGCCGGGCGATACGGCAACAGCTGCACAATAGAGGACAGGGCACGTGAGATCTGAGAGGAATCGGAGGTGAAAAAAAGAGGGTAAAGATTTTTTGAATATCGGAGTGGAGAATCGGGAAGAGGAATTATCCAATTAAATATTATGGAAAGTCGTTGAGTCGTTGAGTAGTTGAGACAATACCAAGAAGGTAAATTATCAAATTACAAGATTGCAAATTGCAAAATTAGCGCACGTCGATGAGCAAGAGAAACCGCAAAAAGGCGTCCCGCAGATCGCGCAGAACAACGCAGAAGAGAATAATAAAGAGCATTAGCGCAAGTCGATGAGCAAGAGGAAATGCAAAAAGGCGTCCCGCAGATCGCGCAGATCAACGCAGAAGAGAATAATAAAGAG
>JAVBYA010000467.1 GCA_030824295.1 Bacteroidota bacterium | reverse complement strand
CGCGGATCTTGTCGGACAGCGCGAATTGTTTCGCCTTGCGCGCTTCGGCGCGGGAGGTGATGAGCAGTTCGATGAGGGATGATTCGAGATCTGCGGTGGAAGCGGAAGCCGCAGTCAGACGGATGCCGAGGATCGTCTCTGCCGCGACCGTGAAGAACGCATCGAGCGCCAGCAGGAATTCATGCGACGCATTCGCCGCATCCGCAAGGAGTTCATTCGTTTCGCGGACCAGTTCGAACAGCACGCCGACCGCTGCCGGTGCGTTGAAATCGTCGTTCATGGCATCGAAGAATTTCACTTTCAACGCATCGAACGATACCCGGAAATCCCTGGTCCCGCTCCGTTTCTTCCCGATCTCCGTGCGCAGCCGGGCGACGGTATTCCGCAGTTTTTCCAGTCCTTTTGCCGCCCCTTCCACCGCTTGTTCACTGTAATCCAGCGTGCTGCGGTAATGGCTCTGCAGGATGAAGAAGCGGACGATCCCTGCGTCGAATTTGGCGAACGCGTCCTTCAGCGTGGTGAAATTGCCGAGCGATTTCCCCATCTTCTGTCCGTTCACGGTCACAAGATTGTTGTGCATCCAGTACTTGACGAACGGTTTCTTCGTGACGCTCTCGCTCTGTGCGATCTCGCATTCGTGATGGGGGAACTGATTGTCCATCCCGCCGCCGTGGATGTCGAATGTTTCACCCAGGTATTTCATCGACATAGCGGAGCATTCGATGTGCCAGCCGGGGAATCCCGGACCCCACGGCGAATCCCACCGCATGATGTGGTTCGGTTCCGCTTTCTTCCACAGCGCGAAATCGGCCGGATGACGTTTCTCGGATTTCACATCCACGCGTGTGCCGCTCTCTGCCTCGTCCACATTGCGGCCGGAGAGTTTGCCGTACTCCGCATCCTTACTCACATCGAAGTAGACGGACCCGTTCACCTCGTATGCGAAGCCTTTTTCCAGGAGCTGCTGCGTCATGGCGATCTGCTCCGGGATGTGTCCCGTGGCGCGCGGTGAGATGTCCGGACGGAGCACGTTCATCGCATCCATATCATCGAAGTACTCGCGCGTATACAGCTCCACCACCTGCATCGGATGCATCTTGTCCTTCCGCGCCTGCTTCGCGATCTTGTCCTCGCCGGCATCCGCATCATCCGTCAAATGCCCAACATCCGTGATGTTCTGCACATACGTGACCGCGTAACCGAGATAGCGCAGGTACCGCACCACGACATCGAACGAAACATAACTCTTGGCATGCCCGAGATGGGAAAGTCCGTACACGGTCGGTCCGCAGACGTACATCCGCACGATGCCGTCATGGATCGGTTTGAATTCTTCTTTGGTTCGGGTGAGGGAGTTTGTGAGAAAGAGAGACATGGGAAGTCTAAAGGATAATGAAGGCGTTAGGTATTAGGTACTAGGTGTTAGGTACTCTGTCGCAAGGAAGAGATAAGACCATTAAGCATCTTTCCTTCTTCGTCGATCAATGTTCTGATCTGTTTCATCTCCTCTATCGGCATCAACTTCAAACGCTCGATCAGAATGAGTTGTGTATCCAATTCGAAGACGGAACCGATCGCATACTCCAGGAACTGTATGAATGCAGGATCCGATCCTCTGCTGCAGCCTTCTGCGATATTCGAAGGTATCGAGACCGCAGCTCTGTTCATTTGGGAGACCAGATTATAGCGCTCTTCTTTCGGCAGACGTTGTGTGATCCGGTACGCTTCCTCGGCGATCTCCATCCCTTTCTGCCACACCAATAACTCACGAAAATTCCTCATTCACTCTCTTCCTCTGTACCTAGTACCTAATGCCTAGTACCTTCACGGATCTTCTTGCTACTTTATCCCCATGAGCTCCTTCGCGCTCTTCAATCCCGCTTCGGTCACTTCGGATCCGCTCATCAGTTTGGCCACTTCGCGGACGCGTTCGTCGGTGGAGAGTTTCCGCAGCCGGGTGCTGGTCTTCTTGTTCGCTTCGCTCTTTTCCACAGCGAAATGCGTGTCCGCCAGTCCGGCGATCTGCGGCAGATGGGTGATGGAGATGACCTGGTGGTGCGCGGCAAGTTTCTTCAGGCTGAGCCCGACCGCCTGTCCGATCCGTCCGCTCACGCCGGTATCGATCTCGTCGAAGATGAGCAGCGGCGTCTTGTCCGACTGTGCCAGCGCACCCTTGAGCGCCAGCATGATGCGGGAGACCTCGCCGCCGGAAGCGACTTTGACGAGCGGTTTCGGGTCCTCGCCGACGTTGGTGGAGATGAAGAACTCCACATGGTCAACGCCCGAAGGAGCTGCTTCGACCAATTGATTGCCGATGCGGACGGCCAGAACATGCGACGCTGCATCCACGGTCCGCTGCTGGATCATGGTACTGAAGACCGCTTTCGGAATACCGAGGTCGGCAAGCGCGGTCAGGATCGCCTTTTCTAATTTTTTGGATGTTTCTTTCCGCTTCGCAGTGATAGCGGATGCGGAACCGCCGCATTCCTTGCGCACGGACTCGATCTGCTTCTCGAGCTTTGCGATCTCACCTTCGAAGTTCTCGGCGAACTTGAATTCCTCACCGATCCGCAAACGGAATTCGATGAGCAGGTCGATGGTGCCGCCGTATTTCTTCTTGAGCAGTGCGAGTGCACCGAGCCGTTGACGGATCATTTCGAGACGGTCGGGATTGAACTCGATGCGCGATGCATAGCTCTGCACCTGCTTGGAGAGTTCGTCCACGATCACTTCTGCTGAACGCGCTTCGTTCAATGATTCCGCGAACGAGCCGTCGATCTCCGCCAGCTGCTCCACCATCCTGCGCGCTTTCACCAGATTGTCCCGCACGGAGGATTCCGCCTCATACAGCAGCTGATGGATGCCGTTCGTCAGTTCGGAGAGTCTTTCGGTGTTCTCTAATATCTTCAGTTCTGATTCTAGCGCATCCTCTTCACCGCTCTGCGGATTCACCGCATCGATCTCTTTGATCTGGAATTCGTACAGCGACTTCTTCGCTTTCAACTGCTGCTCCTGATCCTGCAGCTCCTTTTTCTTCCCTGTCAGTTCCGCCAGTAAGCGGTATTGGTCCCGGTATGCAGCGATCTCCTTCTCGTATCCGCCGAACGAATCCAGGAATTCGATATGGGTTTCCGGACGGAGCAGCGATTGGTGTTCGTGCTGTCCGTGCAGATCGACCAATGCTTCGCCGATCTCCTTCAGCAATCCGACGGAGACGGGGGAATCGTTGACGAAGCAGCGGCTCTGTCCTTTGGAGGTCAGTTCGCGGCGGATGATGAGTTCGTCTGCAGGATCGTTCTCGCTGGCACGAAGCAGGTCTGCAACGCGCGGATTCGTCCGGATGTCGAAGAGTCCTTCTACGATGGCTTTGTCCGTGCCGGTCCGGACCATCTCGGAACTGGCGCGGTCCCCCAGCAGCAGTCCGAGCGCGTCGATAAGGATGGATTTACCAGCACCGGTCTCACCGGTGATGATCGTGAGCCCGGAAGAGAACTCCACGGAGATCTCTTCGATGAGGGCGTAGTTCTTGATGAGGAGGGTTTTCAGCATTGGTCCAAATTACACTGAAAAACAGTGAGTTTCAAGGTAAGGATTCCTACTGCCCAATATTGATCTCGGGAACATCGGCCAGCATGCCGTAATAGAATGCCATGCGGAAGAACTCCTCCAGTGAGGCTTTGGAGAGTTCGTCGAACCCGTACGCAAAATGGGAGAGGTAGTTTTGCAGCAGATCTGCAGAGAGTGATGTTTCGGCTGCCAGGGCATTCGCAACGGATTCAAGTCCATCCCGTCCTGCGGTCATCGAGGCCTGGAGTTTCGCTGCGGTCTCCGCTGTGTAGAGATCGGTGCGGGTGACGCCGATGGTATGCACGAACGGCATCTCGGTGATATCGGACCACTCGTCCACAATGTCGATGAACGGATGATCGGACTCGAGCGTCAGCAGCGCATCGCCGGAGACCAAGGCACAGTCCGCTTTCGCCAGCATCTCATCCACCGTGCCGGCCACCGGAACGACCTTCGGCTGCTCGGCATCGTACTTCTCGCCGAGTACGATGCGGGTGAGCACCACGTCCGTGGTAGAAACAGGACCGATCGCGATGGAACGGATGACCGGCAGATTGCGGCGCAGGTAGAGCCGGGCAACATTGCTGTAACCGGCGGACGAAACGCCGACGCCCGGCATGAGCACCATGCCGGAGCTGTTCTGCGCGAAATCGACCGGGGGAACGAACACGGCGGCGCGCTCATTGCTCATGAGCGCATCGAAATGTGCGGAGGGTGTATCAAACAAAAGTTCCTCCGGGGTATCGGAGGAACTGTGAAGTGTGTGATACAACGGCCGCGTGTACAGATCGCGGAGTGCACCGATCCGCCGGCCCGCAGCGGGGCCGGTGTGGAGGGGCGAACTCACTGGTTCGCGCCGGTCTTCTGACGGATCTGTTTTGCAGCCATTCCGCGCAGGTAGTACAGCTTCGCACGGCGTGCATGTCCTTCTTTCACCCGTTCGATCTTTGCGATGCGGGGTGAGTGCAGCGGGAAGATACGTTCCACGCCGACACCGTCCGAGATCTTGCGCACGGTGAACGTTGCGCCCATGCCTTCGCCGCGGCGGCCGATGACGACCCCCTGGTACTGCTGGATACGCTCTTTGTCGCCTTCCACCACGCGCACATGCACGTTCAGCTGGTCACCGACCTTGAAATCCGGGATATCGGATTTCACGAACGCTGCTTCCACTAATTTGATCTTGTCCATAACTCCCTCGTTGATTTGTCCCGTTGGGGGACGATGATTGATGTTTGTTTCTTTTATTCTTTCATTTCCAATGTCTGTTGTCCCTGCGGTCCGTCAGAGAAGATCGCTGCGCCGCTCCTGTGTCTTCCGTCTGCGCTGTTCTTCCCTCCACTGCGCTACATCCTTATGATTCCCGCCCAGCAGCACCTCCGGCACTTTCATTCCCCGGAATTCCGGCGGCCTGGTGTAACTCGGCGCGTCGAGCAGTCCGTCCTGGAACGAATCGGACAACGCCGATTCTCCGTCCCCGATGGCTCCCGGCACCAGCCGGATGACCGCATCCGCGATCACCATCGCCGCCAGTTCGCCTCCCGTCAGCACATAATCCCCGATGGAGATCTCTCTGGTGATGAGCGTGTCCCGCACCCGTTGATCGATCCCCTTGTAATGTCCGCAGAGGATGATCATGTTCGAATTCAGGGAGAGGTCGTTCGCCATCTTCTGCGTGAACCGCTCTCCGTCCGCCGACACATAGATGACCTCGTCGTAGGTCCGCTGCGCTTTCAATCCTTCGATGCACTCGAAGATCGGTTCCGGTTTCAGGATCATCCCGGAGCCTCCGCCGTACGGCGGCTGATCGATGATGCGGTGTTTATCGTGTGCGTAGGACCGAAGGTCGTGCACTGCGATCTCCGCCAATCCGCTCTCCTGTGCCCGTTTCAGGATGCTCTCGCTGAGCGGGCTCTTGAGCAGCTGCGGTACTGCGGAGATGATGTCGAATCTGATCATATCGTCCTGCGGAACCCGCTGCCGCTTCCTTCTCCGTGTACTCCATCCTCTTTCGGAAGGAGCGTTATAACATTTCGCCGTCGAACAATCCGGCCGGCGGACGGATGATGACGGTCCGTTTCTCCATCTCGATGCGCAGGATGAACTCGCGCACTGCCGGGAGCATCACCGGACCGCGTTTCGTCCGCACCGTATAGATCTGATGTGCCGGATACTCTTCGATCGCGGTGATGGTGCCGTAGAGTCTTCCCTGTTCATCCTTCACCGAACAACCGATAAGATCGTCGATGTAGAATTTATCCTCCGCCAGTTTCTTCTTCCGCGATTCCTCCACCATCAGATAGAGTCCGCGGAGAGGGTCGGCGGCCGTCTTATCGTCCACCCCTTTCAGTTTCAGGTAGATCTCGCTGCCGCGCATCTTCACCGATTCGATCGTGCAGGGAACGACATCCTGTTCATTCGTTCCCATGAAGAGACCGTCGAGCTGCTCGAATTCCTCCGCGCTCCTCGCATACGATTCGATCTTCATCTCGCCGCGCACACCGAAGATCTTCCGGATCTGCGCGACCGCCCGCAGGGGCTGCCGTTGTCCGTCAGTCTTCAACTTCGAGGATCGCCCGTTTCCCGGTCTTCGCCGCTACGGCACTGAGCAGAACGCGGATGGACTGTGCCGTCCGGCCCTGCTTGCCGATGATCTTGCCGATATCGGCCTGTGCCACCTTGATCTTGAAGATGATCTTGTTTTCCTTCTCTTCTTCCGTGATGTAGACCTCGCCGGGATTATCGACCAGCTGCTTCGCAACGTATTCGAGGAATTCGCGCATTGCTGCCTCCTGTGCTGATGAGGGAAGACGGTACGCTTTAGCAGCGGACGCTTACGCCTGCGCTGCCGGAGCGGATGCTTTCTTCTTCGCTACTTTGCGGCGTGCTTTCTTGGCCAGTTCCTTCTCGCGCTTCAACGGCTGCGATGCGGTCCATTTCTCGAACTCCGCCGCGATCGTTGCTTCGTCCTTCCCTTTTTTCTTCAGGGTCCATTTCAGCATGATGCCTTTCCGGCTGAGCAGGTTCTTCACTGTATCGGTCGGGGTTGCGCCGACGCCGAGCCAGTACATCACACGCCCTTCTTTCACATCGATAGTCACGGGGTCGGTGCTGGGATTGTACTGTCCGAGCTTCTCCAGGAAGCGTCCGTCGCGTTTGTAGCGGGAATCCGCTGCCACGATACGATAGACCGGCTGCTTCTTCTTGCCGCCGCGCTGTAATCTGATTTTTACTGCCACGAGTTGTTACTCCTTATGTTGCTGCTGATTGATGTATTGTATGTAGTTTATCATTGTCTGTACTGGATCAGCGGCCGAACCGCTGTCCCATCATCTTCGCGAAACTCTTCCCTTTCGAGAAGTTCCGCATCATCTTCTGCATTTCGGTGAACTGCGTGAGGAGCTTGTTCACTTCCTGGATCGATGTTCCGCTGCCATTGGCGATGCGCTTCCGACGCGACCCGTTGATGATGCCAGGATTGTTCCGTTCCTCGTGCGTCATAGAAAGGATGATCGCTTCCACGTACTTCAATTCCTTGTCGTCCACATCGTTCAGGTTGCCGAGCTTCGCCGCGCCGGGGATCATCGACATCACCTGGGAGAGCGGACCCATCTTCTTGATCTGCTGCAGCTGCTCGTAGAAATCCTGCAGCGTGAACTGTGCTTTGACGAGCTTGTCCTGGAGCTTCTCGGCCTGCTTCTGGTCGAACGTCTGCTGCGCCTTCTCCACCAGCGAGACGATGTCGCCCATGCCGAGGATACGCGAGGCCATACGGTCCGGATGGAACTGCTCGAGCGCATCCATCTTCTCGCCGACGCCGACGAATTTGATCGGTTTGCCGACCACGGTGCGGATGGAGAGCGCGGCGCCGCCGCGGGTATCGCCGTCCAGCTTCGTCAGGACGATACCGTCGTAGTCCAGCCGCTCGTGGAACGCTTTCGCCGTGTTCACGGCATCCTGTCCGATCATCGAATCGACGACGAAGAGGATCTCGTGCGGCTTCACGGCGGATTTGATGTCCGCCACTTCCTTCATCATCACTTCATCGATGGCCAGACGGCCGGCGGTGTCGATGATGACCACATCGCGTGCATGTTCTTTAGCGTGCGGAATGGCTTTCTTTGCGATCTCGAGCGCCGTCATGGTACGGCTGGAGAAGACCGGCACGCCGATCTGTTCGCCGAGCATGATCAGCTGGTCGATAGCGGCAGGACGATAGGTATCGGCTGCCACGAGCAGCGGGAACTTCCCTTTGCTCTTTAGGTAGTTCGCCAGTTTCCCGCTGAAGGTCGTCTTACCGGAACCCTGCAGACCCGCCACCATGATAACGGACGGGATGTCGGACGAGATGGTGATCTCCGCCTTCTCGCTTCCCAGCAGCTGCACCAATTCATCATAAATAATCTTGATGATGAGTTGTCCCGGCGCGACGTTGGTGACCACATCCTGGCCGACCGCTTTCTTGCGAACGTTCTCGATGAACGATGTGACGACGCCGAAGTTCACATCGGCATCGAGCAATACGCGGCGGACCTCATCCAGCGCCTCGGCGGTGTTCTCCTCCGAGATGCGGTGCTGTCCGCGCAGTTTGCGCAGGGCTCCGTCTAATCGTTCAGTCAGTGATTCGAACATAATAGAAACAATCGTTAATGATTCATCGACTCAATGATCCATTGAATCAATTCCTCGTGATCTCTTCCTGGATCAGCTTGCCTTCTTCAGCGCCTCGGCGCCGGCAACGATCTCCAGCAGCTCCTTCGTAATGGAGGCCTGACGCGCTTTGTTGTAATTCAACTGCAGCACTTTGATCAGGTCGCGTGCGTTGGTGGAAGCGTTCTCCATCGCCGACATCCGCGCACCGTGTTCCGCCGCGTTGGAATCGAGCAGAACGCGCCAGATCTGGAAGTTGAGATGCTTCGGCACGAGCGCGGAGACGATCTCATCGCTCGCCGGTTCGAAGATGTAATCGGCCGATACATTCTTGGCATCACTGGCCTGCTGCACCACCGGCAGGAACTGTCCGATGGTCAATTTCTGCTGCACGGCGTTCTTGAATTCGTTGGAGATGACCTCCACTTTGTCGTATTCCCCTTTGATGAACCCGTCCACGACCTCGGCCACGATGGTCTTGGCGGTGGTGAAGTTCATTTGAGAGAAGATGCCGACATGCTTCGCGATCACTTCATACTCGCGCTTGCTGAAGAAATCATACCCTTTCTTGCCGACGCAGATCAGCTTCACCTTGCCGGCCGCATTCATCTCCGCATAGTTCGTGCGGATGTGGTTCACGGCGGCCTTGATGATGTTGCTGTTGAATGCACCGCAGAGCCCGCGGTCCGCCGTGACGATGACGATCGCCACCGCTTTCACTTCGCGCGCTTCGAACTGCGGATACTTCGTCACATCGACCTGTCCGGAGAGATACGACAACAGTTCCTGCATCTTCCGGGCATAGGGACGGGCAGCGATGATGGCATCGGTGGCACGGCGCAGTTTCGCCGCCGCCACCATCTTCATCGCTTTGGTGATCTTCTGTGTACTTTTTACGCCGCTGATCCGCTGGCGTATCTCACGTAAAGTGGCCATCGGGATTACGCTGCTTTAAATGTTGAGATGAATTCTTTTGCAATGGTCTGGATCTGCTTCGCGGCATCGTCGGTGAGTTCCTTCTTCTCCGCGATGGAGGCGAGCAGCGCTTTGTGTTTCAGGTCGACCATCTGCAGGAATTCCTTCTCGAACTGCTGCACTTTGTCCACCGGCAGTTCGTCGAGCAGCCCGTTGGTGCCCAGATAGATCATCACGACCTGTTTCTCCACCGGCAGCGGAACGTACTGTCCCTGCTTCAGGAGCTCCACCAGGCGCGCGCCGCGGCGCAGCTGCTGCTGGGTGGATTTATCGAGATCGGAGCCGAACTTTGCGAATGCTTCCAATTCACGGTACTGTGCAAGTTCCAGACGCAGACGTCCGGCGACCTTCTTCATCGCTTTGATCTGCGCGTTACCGCCCACGCGGGAGACGGAGATACCAACGTTGATAGCAGGACGCACACCGGCGTTGAACAGGTTCGGTTCGAGATAGATCTGACCGTCGGTGATGGAGATGACGTTCGTCGGGATGTATGCGGAAACGTCGCCGGCCTGTGTTTCGATGATCGGCAGCGCAGTGAGACTTCCGCCGCCCTCTTCATCGCTCAGCTTGGAGGAACGCTCGAGCAGACGGGAGTGGAGATAGAACACGTCGCCGGGATATGCTTCGCGTCCGGGCGGACGGCGGAGCAGCAGCGAGACCTGGCGGTATGCCGCAGCCTGCTTGGAAAGATCGTCGTACACCACGAGCGCGTCGCGGCCGCTGTCGCGGAAGAACTCGCCGAGCGTCGCGCCGGAATACGGTGCGATGAACTGCATCGGGGCCGGATCGCTCGCGTTCGCTGCGATCACGGTCGTATATCCCATGGCACCTTCGTCCTCCAGCTTGCTCACCACCTGTGCTACCGTGGAACCCTTCTGACCGACCGCCACATAGATACAATACACCGGTTTGATCCCCTGCTTCTTCGCTTCTTCGGTGTGGGTA